>VBKQ01000129.1 GCA_005879505.1 Deltaproteobacteria bacterium | reverse complement strand
AACCCCGGAGGATGCGGCTCAGGTATCCCGCATCCAGCCCCAGCTCGCTGCACACCTCGCTCGCGGTGGTCCCCTCCCCTCCCGCCAGCTCGTAGAGCACTCGCGCCTCGGTGAGCGAGAGCGCACTGTCCAAGAGGCCTTCGCGCAGGACGCCGATCCTCCGCGTGTAGAAGCGGTTGAAGTGGCGGACGCCGGTGACACAGGAGTCGAGCGATTGGGACATCGGCAGGGAGCTTGCCGGCAATCAGTTGACGATGTCAACTGATCTACTGTTATTTGTCAACAATCGAGACGGCCGGGCCGCGGTGTGTTCTAGATGGCGTCCATGCGCGCGCTCATTTTCGACCTGGATGGAACGCTGGTCGACACGGTCTACCCGCACGTGGTCGCCTGGCAGCAGGCGCTGGAAGAGGCGGGGATGACCATCGATGGATGGCGCATCCACCGGCGTATCGGGATGAGCGGCGGTCTATTCACGCGTGCCGTTTCCCGGGAAGTGGGCCGGCCGCTCTCGGCCGCGCAGGCGGAGGCGCTGCAGAAGCGGCACGGCGAGATCTTCCGCTCGCTCGCGCAGACCCGCCGTGCCCTGCCCGGGGCCGTTCAGCTGCTCGAGCGGCTGCGCGAGCTGAACGTCGCGCACGCGATTGCGACCTCCGGGCGTCATCCAGAGATCGACGCCTCGCTTGAGGCGTTGTCGGTACCGGCGAGCACCATCGTCATCGATCGCGGTGACGTGGCTCGGGCCAAGCCGGCACCGGACCTGTTCGTGACGGCGGCGGAGCGCCTCTCCATTCCCGCGGAAGAGTGCTACGTCATCGGTGACGCGGTGTGGGATCTGCTGGCCGCGCGCCGCGCGCGCATGTTCAGCGTGGGCCTGCTCACCGGCGGGTACGGATCCGACGAGCTGCTGGCCGCCGGCGCCTACCGCGTCTACCGCGACCCGGCCGAGCTCGCGGCCAGCCTGGACGAGCTCGGCGTCCTACCGTAAGGCGACGAGGAGCTCCCGCCACGGGGCGAGGAGATTGAAAGTGCTGCTCACGCCCAGGCGGACGTAGAGGCCGAGGACGAGGCAGACCGCGAGCACGATCAGCTCCATCTCGACCAGCTCCTTGGCTATGGAGATCCCGAGCATCCCGCGGATGACGTGGCCAACCGGCCCGGCGAGGTGCCGGCGGGCCTCCGCGATTTCAGGGACGGTCTCGCTGAAGAAGCGGTTCAGGTTGAATACGATGAGAAACCAGACGAGCGCGGACCCAAGCAGACGGCCCGCGAAGGGCTCGCCCAGGCAGCGGACGCCGAAGGCGGTGCCGGCGAGGAGTCCCAGCTGCGAGATGGTGAGGACGAGAGCGGTGCGCAGACGATCGCGCACGAGCTTCCGGATGTACTCGCGCACGAAATCACGCGCGTACGCCCGCGCGTGCCAGGCGCCGGTGGCGATCAGGAACACACGCGATAGCCACGCGAGCAGAGGACCTCCCAGGCCCCCACTCTACACAACGAATCCGCCCTCCGCGTCGTAGGCGAAGATGCGCTCGTGTAACCTTCTAGTCCTAGCCAGGATCGCCAACGACGAAGACGGCCGTCGTTCGTGGAGGGACGTTGAACGTACCGTGGGCGGAATCGAAGGTCGATCCCTTGACCACGTCATCGGCGCCGCTACGTTGCACGGGGTGCAAATGCACGGACGCAGACTTGTAGTCCGCGTGCCCGCCAGTCCTCGGCGTATACGCGACGGATACCTTGCTGGCATTGAAGAACACGATGAGGCCGCGGCCGGCGTCGCCCGAGATGGCCATCACGATCAATGCAGGATTTCCCATCGGGCGGATCGGGCCGGTGTTATAGAACTTGACCCGGTCAATCACCTCCGCGGCCGTGGGCAGATTGAGGAGCGGAGAGCTCGTCCGGATCTGGAGCAGATCGAGGAAGTTCCTTCGAGCTTGGTCGATCTGTTCCGAGGCCGGCTTCAGGGCCTGATTCCGCAGAAACGGTGCCATCACGGACCAGTTGCCGTCGTTCCCGCCCCAGGCAGGCGGCAGGCCGACACCAAAGTTGTTGGATTGGTAGGTGAAGTCGATCCGATTGAACCAATCGCCCGAGTTGTAGCTGTTGTTGTCGAACGACTTCGACCGGAGCAGGTCGTCGCCGGCGTGGAAGAAGGAGACGCCCTGTGCGAGCGCGATGATACCCAGGCCCACGGTCTGGGCGCGGACTCGATCGGCCAGGCTCGTGCCCACCGGCAGCTTGTACTGGCTGATGTCGAAGAGGGTCTGGTTGTCGTGGGCCGAGGCGTAGACGATGTTCTCGCGGGGACTGCCCGTATACCCGGCGGGTTGGCCGAAGTAGTCGATCTGCGAACCGAGCTTGAGATTGCCGTCCTTGTCCACCAGCGGGTAGTCCTTCAGATTCCCGGCGAGCCCCACCATGATGAGGTCCCTCAGGTGGAGCAGCCAGTCCCTCTGTCCCGCCGTCTGCAGGCCCGCAACGTCATTGTTGTCGTACCACAGGCCATTGATGAACCCTTGGTTCCGCACGAAGTTCTCGCCCCCGTCGAATGGGCCACCTCCCCGGACGGCATCGCGCAGGCGATCGCTGAACGTCCCGATGCCGGTGCCAGCGAGGTTGAGCTGCGAGGCCTGGACGAACCGCGCATTGTTGCCTACGGCGCCGAAGTTCCACCCTTCGCCGTAGATGTAGACATCCGGGTTGAAGCGCTGCAGGTTGGCGCGTAGTTTCAGCATCGTCGACCTGGGGTGGAAGCTCATCAGGTCGAACCGGTACCCGTCCACCTGGTATTCACGCGTCCAGGTCTCCGTCGAGTCGATCATCAGCTTCTCGAACATCGCGTGCTCGGCAGCGGTATCGGAGCAGCAACTGTCTGTGAGTACGTTGCCGACCGCATTCAGCCGGTGGTAGTAGCCAGGCACGATTTTATCGAGCACCGACTTGGCATCTTGTCCCGAAGCCGTGGTGTGGTTGTAGACCACGTCCATGATGACCTTGAGCCCGGCGTCGTGGAGCGCTTTGACCATCGCCCGGTATTCGCGGATTCGTGCGACGCCGTTCGCGTCGCTCGCGTAGCTGCCCTCGGGGACGGTGTAGTGCCAGGGATCGTAGCCCCAGTTGAATCCGTCCACGTCCCGGACCGGGAAGATCGCGGCCTGCTGGGCGTCCGAATCCGGTGCCGCATTGGGGATCACCGGGGTCATCTGTCGGCTGGGATCCTCCGGCACTGTCGCGATGTCGAACGACGGGAGCAAGTGAACGTAGGTGAGGCCGGCCTGGGCGAGCTCACGCAGGTGCGTCATTCCCCTCGATCGGCTGTCCGTGAACGCCATGAACTTGCCGCGATCCGGCTGCGGGATGCTCGTGTCGCTGATGCTGAAATCCCGGATGTGCAGCTCGTAGGCGGAAAGGGGTCCGCTACCGCCCGTGGCGACTCTTCCCTCCTCCCACCCGAGGGGCATGGTTTCGGGGCTGCGCAGGTCGGTCACCAGGCTGCGCTGGCTGTCGACGGATAACCCCAGGGAGTATGGATCGGTCACGAGATTGGTCTCGACCTTGCCGGTCAGGCGAACGAAGACGTTGACCTCGTACTTGTAGTACTTCCTGTTCGCCCAGCCGGAGTCGCCGTCCGCCGTCCACACGCACGTGCTGGAATTCCAGGACATCGGCGCGACCTTCGAGGGCGGCGAAGTGGGCGAGTCATAGACGTATAGTTTGACCGACTTGGCAGTCGGCGCCCAGAGGCGAAACTGCATGCCGCCAGCCGGATCGCCGGGGTCGGACGCGGACACGACGGCGCCGAGCTTGCCGGAGTAGGTGCACAGGGAATCGAGCACGCCTGGCATCTGGAGCCCGGTCGCGTCCACCAGCTTCCCGCTGCGGTCGAAGCTCGCGACGACGACCTGCCCCTTCAGGATCCCAGGGACCGCGGGCAGATCCTTGGGACGAAGACTCAACGCCGTGGCCATGGCGATGAACGGGTACTTTTCCCTGAGTTCCGCACTCAAGCCGTCTTTAACCACGGACAGCCGGATGTAGGGCCCCCCGGACACGCCGCTCGCGTCCGAGGTGATTCCCCCATTCGCCGCGTAGTACAGCCGATACGTGTTGGTGCCATCCGGGTTGGCGGCGGCCGCTCCCGGCCAGGCGATGGTGTCGGGCAACAGCCAGTGGGCCTTCGCCTTGTTCACGTCCCCGACCTTGAATGCGGGGACCGAGGTGTAGATGGTGCAGTCGTCCTGCAGCTGCCAGATCTCCGCCAGATTCTGCGTTCCGTTCTTGATGCCCGGCGGGAAGGGGAAGAACATGTCGTTCGGGCAGTTCTTGTTGTTGCCCGACGCGTCGTGCAGGATGAAGTTCAGTCCCGTGTCCGCCGTATTGACTGCGACGTCGTAGTACACGCCAAAGCCGTCGGGCGCAGTAGGCGGCTGGGCGGGATTCCATTGCGGGCTCGGATTCAGCGCTCCGTACCAGGTGTACAGCTGCCAACCCGTGTAGTCGGGGACATCGCGGTGGTAGTGGATGCGCACCGTCGGGGCCGTTTGCGCGAAACCCGTCGCCGCGGTGACCGAGAGCAGCAGTGCGAGCACATACCGGGCAGGGCGATCCCATCCAAGAAAGCGGGTCACGGCTCCTCCAACACGGACAACGAGCTCACGGTGCGTCGAAAGGGGCGCGGAGCTTACCATCCGACCGCCCGCCGGCGAGTATCTTTCGCATGCTTGCGACTTTCACCCGCCTGCGCGCATCATCCCGCCCGGACAGGAGGGAACATGCGATTCCTTCGCACGGACAATGACGTTGCCGCGCTGCTCATGCGCCTGGCGCTCGGCGTGGTCTTCGTTGCACACGGAGCGCAGAAAGTGCTCGGGTGGTGGGGCGGATACGGGGCGAACGCGACGATCCAGGGCTTCGCGAAGATGGGCTTGCCGCCGCTGCTCACCATCTTGATCATGGCGGCCGAGCTCGGGGGAGGGCTGCTGCTCATCGTCGGCTTCCTCACCCGGCTCGCCGCCCTCGGAATCGGTTGCGTGATGCTCGGCGCGATCGTGCTGATACATGCCAAGGTCGGCTTCTTCATGAATTGGGGGGGCAGCCAGAAGGGAGAGGGATTCGAGTACCACCTCCTCGCGCTCGGCCTCGCGATCGCGCTGCTCATCAAGGGCGGTGGCGCGCTGTCAATCGACGGAGCGCTCGCTGGCCACGACGTCCACGCGGCGTATCCGGCATCGCCGACCATGTAGCTACAAATCGCGGCGGAGGAAGCCGCAGCGCGTCTTGACCTTCCTTGCCGCAAGCCTAGGGTGCGCGCGCAGACCATCGAGGCCTGTGAAGGGGGACGCCATGGCATCGGATTCCGCTCTGTTCGTCGGCTGGAAGCTGCCCGTCGTGGGGCGGGAGGCGGACGCGCTGGAGCTGTTCGGCTCGTTCGTCGGTTTCCTGACCAAGCAAGAAACCGCGGGAACGATCGATTCGTTCGAGCCCTGCCTGCTCTCGCCTCACGGCGGTGACCTGGACGGCTTCATCCTCGTTCGCGGCGAACGCAGCAAGCTCTCCGCCCTGCGGCACTCCGAGGAATTCGAGGAGCTCGTCTCCAGGTGCCTGATCAGCGTTGGCGAGTTCGGGGTGGTGGACGCGTACGTCGGCGACTCCGTCGGCAGGCAGCTGCAGCGCTACGCGAAGAACATCCGTCGCTGAGCTCACGCGGCAGCTCAGTTCCCGGCTGACGCCGGATCGCTGGCGTCAATGACGAGGTTGCGCCCGGAGAGGAGCGCGCGCGCTGCCTCCACCGCTTCAGCCGTCCCGGCAAGAGCGAGGACATCGTCGACGCGCAGCAGCTCGTGGCCCGTGGGAACCAGCACCTCCTCCCCGGCGCGCGCGATGGCGAGCACGGTCGCACCGGTCGTCCCGCGCAGGTTCAGGCTTGCGAGCGTCCGTCCCACCGCCGGACTTCCCTGCGAAAGGGTGAAGCGCACGGGCGAGCCGAGTCCGGGGAGGACCTTCCCGATCTCCAGCTCCAGCTTTCCGCTCCCTGCCGCCGACGCGCCGCGCGCCTGCGAGAATGCCGCCGCGAGCACCTGGGCCCCGGCGCGGACGTGGCCCTGGAGCTGGGTCACCGACAGCCAGAGCCGGATGCCGAGGAAGACGAACGCCGCGGCGAACAGCGCCAGCGTCGGGGCGAGGGGCAGGAAAGCGCGCGCGACAGCGAAGAGCGGCAGCCCCAAGGCGACCGCCGCAGCGAGCTGCAGCGCGACCACGAGGGCGCGGCGTGGCGCTGCGGCCAGGTCCACCTTGCCGGGCGCTCCCGCCGGCAGCACCTGTGTGGCGAGAGATAGCGCGAGCGCGCCGACGAGCCGCACGATGCCCACGAGAAAAGGCGCCGCGAGAGCGATTGCGGCAGCGAGGGCGATCACCTCGGCCGCCCCGGCGCCGAGGCCACCGCGCGAGCGCAGCCAGACGATGACCTCCGGGAAAAAGCGCGCGCACAGCACCACCACCGCGGTGAGGAGCGCAGCGTCGAGCAGCAAAAGGCGGACGAGCCTTTGCGCGCGGGTCCTGCGCGGTCCGGGCGCACGCAATCCGTCGATCCAGGATGCGTATAGCACCACGAAGGTCTGCAGCGCATGGGGCAGCTTGCGGTCCACCCAGGCCGCCGCGGGACCGGAGGCGCGGATCATCCACGGCGTGGTCAGCGTGGTGAGCGCGGAGACGCTCACCGCCACGGGGTAGAAGAAGTCCGGCACGATGCCGGTCGAGGTCCCGACTGCCGCGATGATGAACGAGAATTCTCCGATCTGCGCCAGGCTCATGCTGGCCGCGACGGAAGTGCGGACCCCGGCACCGGTGAGGAAAGCCGGAATCGACACTCCGACCGTCTTGCCCGCAATCACGACGGCGGAGAGGGCGAGGATGGCCGCCCAGTGCTGGCGTACCAGGCCGGGGTCGATGAGCATACCGACCGAGACGAAGAACACCGCGGCGAAGAGATCGCGCACCGGCTGGAGGAGGTGCTCGATCGCTGCGCCATGCTGCGACTCGGCGACGAGCGTTCCAGCCAGGAACGCCCCGAGCGCGACCGAATAACCGAACCTTTGCGCCAGCAGCGCGAAGGCGAAACAGATCCCGACGGAAGCCACCGCCGTCGTTTCCGGACGATCGAGCTTGAGGATGGCGCGCACCAGGCGCGGAATGATCAGCAGTCCCGCAGCGGCGACGCAGGCGAGAAAGAGCCCGAGCCGCCCCGCCGTGATTCCGAGCTGGGCGGCGCTGAGGCCTCCGGCGGAGAGCGTCGTCAGCGCGGCGAGCAGGAGGATGGCGATCAGATCCTCCACGATGAGGATGGAGAGCACCAGCTCGCGCAGCCTGCCTCCGATGCGGAGCTCGGCGAACGCCTTGGCGATGATGGTCGTGCTGGAGATCGCTACCACGGCGCCCGCGAAGAGACTCTCGCGCGCAGACCACCCGAAGATGCGGCCGGCGAGGTCTCCGAGGATGATCTGGATGCTGACCTCGACGGCCGCGACGATTGCGGCGGCCGCCCCCACCCGCAGCAGCTTCTCGATGGTGAACTCGAGGCCGATGGTGAACAGCAGCAGGATGACCCCGAGCTCGGAGAGACCGCGGATGGTCTCGTCGTCCGCCACCAGCGGGAACGGCACGTGCGGACCGACCAGCAGGCCGGCAAGGATGTACCCGAGCACCACAGGTTGGCGCAGGCGCTGGAACACCACCGTGGTGACGGCGGCGACGCAGAGCACGATCGCCAGGTTGGTGAGGAACACGTTGCCGTGGTGTTCCATGACGCGCGCACAGTAACCCACGCGCGGTAGACTGCCCGCATGCCGTGCATCGCCAGCCGTGTGGGCTCGCTCGGGACGGAGACTGCGCTCGACGTGCTGGTGAAGGCGCGGGCCGTCGAAGCGCGCGGGCGCAAGGTCATCCATCTCGAGGTCGGCGAGCCGGACTTTCCCACGCCGGCGCACATCGTCGAGGCCGGCGTGCGCGCGCTCCGCGACGGGTACACGCGCTACGGCGCGCCTGCGGGCTCGCCGGTGCTGCGCGAGGCGATCGCGGAGCACCTCGCGCAGCGGGGCGTCCGGGCGAATCCCGAGCATGTCCTGGTCACGCCGGGAGCCAAGCCGAACCTCTTCTACGGTTTTCTCGCGACTCTCTCGCCCGGTGACGAAGTGTTGGTGCCCGATCCGGGATTCCCCATCTACGCGTCGATGGTGCGCTTCTGCGGCGCGACGCCGATCCCGGTGCCGCCGCGCCTCGATCAAGGGCTCGCGCTCGATCTCGACGTGCTCGAGCGGGCGATCACCCCGCGGACCCGGATGGTCGTATTCAACTCGCCCTCCAATCCCACCGGAGCGGTGGTCCCCGAAGCCGACTTGCGGCGGCTGGCGGCGCTCGCGGAGCGGCACGATCTGTGGGTCATGGCTGACGAGATCTACCGGCGCATCTGCTACGGCGTGGATTCACCCTCGATCGCCGCGCTCCCCAGGATGCTCGAGCGGACGATCCTGGTGGACGGCTTCTCCAAGGCCTACGCGATGACGGGATGGCGGCTGGGATGGGGCCTCTTTCCCGCTGCGCTCGCTCCGCATGCGGTACGGCTGGTGATCAACTCGACCACCTGCACCGCTTCCTTCGTCCAGGAAGCCGGGATTGCCGCGCTGCGCGGGCCGCAGGACGTAGTGGATGCGATGGTGGCCCAGTTCCGCGCGCGGCGCGACGCGATCGTCGCGCGCCTGGCGCGGATCCCGGGCGTTCGCTGTCACGAGCCTGCCGGCGCCTTCTACGCCTTTCCCGACGTGCGCGCGCTTCCTCTCGGCGCGGCCGCGCTCGCGGATCGGCTGCTGCAGGAGGAAGCGGTCGCGCTGCTCGATGGAGCGGGCTTCGGTCCGGGTGGATCGGGATACCTTCGCCTCTCGTTCGCAGCTTCGCTGGAGAACCTGGAAGAAGCCGCGGACCGGTTCTCGCGCCTGGCTCGGCCACGGTGGCATCGGCTGGGTCGCGCGCGACCACGAAGGCCGCGGGCGCTTCCCCCATCACCTCGTCCGGTACGCCGATCACCGCCGCCTCGACGATGTCCGGAAATGCCAGCAGCGCCTCCTCGAATCGCTCCGCGCTCATCCGCGTCCCTCCGCATTTGAGGAAGCTCTTCGCGCGGCCGAGCACGGTCAGATAGCCCTGCGGATAGATCGTTGCCAGATCTCCGGTGTGCAGCCGGCCGTCGCGGAACGTAGCGGCCGTTTCGGCCGGATCCTGGAAGTACCCGCGCGCGACGTTCTCTCCCTCAGCCACGATTTCACCCGTCTCGCCAGGCGCGACCGGGCGACCCTGCTCGTCCACCACGCGGAGCGTGACGCCGGGGATACCCTTGCCGATGCTGGCCGGCCGTCCATCGACCTCGTCCGGATCGAGGACCGACAGGCGCGCCGTCGCCTCCGTGGCGCCGTACATGAGATAGAGACGCACCGACGGTTTCGCCTCGCGCAACTCGCGGACGAAGGGTACCTGAAGCTTCCCGCCGGCCTGCTGGAGCCAGCGGAGGTCGGGAAACTCCATCTGCTTGAAGCACGATTTGCGCAGGAGGATCTGGTAGTGGCTCGGCACGCCGGCGAAGCCGGTGCAGCGCGTCTCGATCATCCGCTGCAGCACCTTGTCCGGGAACAGGAACCGTTTATCGATCACGATCGTCCCGCCCACGGCGAGGTGCGTTTTTAGGATCGAGGCGCCGAACGAGTAGTGGAACGGCAGCACGGCCATCGCGCGGTCGCGCTCGGTGAGGCCTATGGCCGCGATGATCGAGCTCGTGTTGGCGATGAAGTTGCGGTGCGACAGCATCACGCCCCGGGGCTTCCCCGTGGACCCGGAGCTGAAGAGCAGCGCCGCGAGATCGTCCCCGCCCCCGCGCGAAGGCGCTTCCGCTGCGGGAGCCGTCAATTCCGGCAGCGTAACGACGGACACGCCCTGAAATGATACGGGACCCGGCTGGTCGAGCACCACGTGCGTAGGCCGGATGAGCCATCTCGCGCACGCCGCGGCCATCCGCGTCTCGACGAACGCGAACCGCATCCGGGTCTGGGCCACGATCGCGTGGCAATCTGCCACGGTGAGACCGGGCGATACAGGAACGGCGATGCAGCCCGCGCGCATGGCGCCGAGGTACGCAGCGACCCAGAAGAAGGAGTTCTCCGCCACGATGCAGATGCACTCGCCCTGCCCGGCGCCGTTCCGCAGCAGGAACGCGGCCACCGACGAAACCGCGCCCGAGAGCTGGCCGTAGGAGTGCTCGGCGTCCAGCGTGATCAGCGCGGGACGGGCACCGTCCCTGCCACCGAGCAGCTGGTCCGCGAAGTTCACGGCGCGACCCCTCGACGGAGGAGGATCTGCTCGATGGCGCCGACGTTTTCCATCCGCGCGATGTCCTCCACTTCGAACTGGATCCGGAACTCGGTCTGCAGCGCTTCCACCAGCGCGAGATGGCCAAAAGAGTCCCAACCCCCGATGTCCGCCGGAGAGGCGGTGGGGGCTAGCGTCGCCGGGTCGACCTGGAAGACTTCCGCCAGGACCGCCTTGATTCGCTGATGCACCGTCGTTGCCTCCTAGTGACGCTTCCGAACCGATCGCGCCGGCCTAGCCGGTGCTGAGAACGCTTCCGGGCTGGGAATTTGCGGGCACGTCGCGCACGCCGGTCCGCGCGCCGAGATAGATGAAGTCGCCGCTTCCGCGCCGGGAGATGATCGCGCCGGGAATGCCCAGGACGACTCCGTTCTCCGGGACGTCCTCGACGACCACCGAGTTCGCGCAGATCGCGGCGCC
>VBKQ01000441.1 GCA_005879505.1 Deltaproteobacteria bacterium | reverse complement strand
TCCTCGCCGACGAGCATCGGAACGTGCAGGAGCTGATGCTGGTCGACGTCGAGTGGGTGAAAGGGCCCGACGGGCGCTACGGCCCGCGCGAGATCCCCGGAACCGATCGGGTGATCCCGGCGGAGCTGGTGCTGCTCGCGATGGGGTTCATCGGGCCGGAGAAGCCGCTCTTGCAGCAGCTCGGGGTCAAGCTCGACGAGCGCGGGAACGTGTGGACGGACCAGACCCGCATGACCAGCGTACCCGGCGTGTTCGCGGCGGGCGACATGTCGCGCGGGCAGTCGCTGGTGGTGTGGGCGATCCGGGAAGGCCGGCTGGCGGCGCAGCAGGTCGACCGGTATCTGTCGTACGGCGAGACCGTGCTGCCGCCCTGAGTCTCTACGCTCCGAACCGGACGCAGTACACCGGCGGCAAGTCCTGGCTCGCCGCTGTCCACGAATCGCCCGCGTCGCCAGACAGCCAGAGCGCCCCCGTGGTCGAGCCCATCGCCAGCGTCCGGCCGTCGGTCGCCACTTCGAGCCCATGCCGGTAGACGCGGTGATAGGCGTGCCGTTGGGGCAGCCCGGACCGGAGCGTCTCGAACGACTTGCCGCCGTCGCGCGTGCGGGTGACGACCAGCGCGCCTTCCACCGGGACGCGCAGCTCGTCCTTGATGGCGGGAACGAACCAGGCGGTGTCCGGATCGCGCGGATGCACCGCGACAGCGAATCCGAAGGAGGAGGGGTTGATCTTGATCTCCTTCCAGCTCTTCGCTCCGTCCGTCGAGCGGAACACGCCGTTGTGGTGCTGTGCCCAGAGCACGTCCGGCGACCCGGCGCAGCGGACGATGCGGTGCGGATCCTGGATCACTGGGTTCTCCGCCTGCTCCGGCGGCGTGTAGGCGGCGAACATCCCGCGGGACGCCACCGACCACGACTCGCCCCCGTCCTCCGTCAGCCACGCGCCGCCGCACGAGACCCCGGCCAGCACCCGCCGCGGATCGCGCGGGTCGACGGTGATGGAGTGGATGCCGGGAAAATCGTATCCGCCGCCGAACCACTGCTTTCGCTCAGGCCGGTCCCAGAGCGACCGCACCAGACGCCAGGAAGCGCCACCGTCCGGTGAATGAAAAAGTCCGCCAGGAATGGTCCCGCACCAGAGCGCCTCCGGCCCGCGAGGGTCGGGTTCGAGGATCCAGATCTGGTCCAGGCTCCACGGCCATGGTGCGCCGCTCATCGGGTTGCGATCATCGGCGTCGGCGGGCTTCTCCGGCCAGCGTGGCGGGGCGATCTCCTCCCAGGTCTCCCCGCCATCGCGGGAGCGATCCCGGAACGTCCGCCGGCGGGCAGTCGACCAACCTTCGCAAGTTCGCGGTGAACGTCACGCGCGGCACGCAGGCATCCTACGCGATCTGGCGAAGCGAGGGATTTCGCGCCGGGTCCGGATAGAATCCGGCGAGATGAAGACCCGCGACCTCCACGTCGAGAGCAACCGCCCGCTGGTTCCCCCTGCGATCCTGCTGGAGGAGCTGCCACTGACCGAGCCTGGCTCCCAGGTGATCGCGCGTACCCGCGACGAGATCATCCGCATCCTGAATGGAGACGACGATCGACTGATCGCCGTAGTCGGACCGTGCTCGGTCCACGATCCGGCAGCGGCCCTGGACTACGCCCGCAGGCTCCAGGAGCAGTGCGTCGCCATGGCGGCGGACCTGCGGATCGTCATGCGCGTCTACTTCGAGAAGCCGCGCACCACCGTCGGTTGGAAGGGTTTGATCAACGACCCCTACCTGGACGGTTCCTTCAAGGTCAACGAAGGGTTACGCCTCGCGCGCCGCCTGCTGCTCGATCTGGTCGGACTCGGGCTGCCGTCCGGATGCGAGTTCCTCGACCCGATCACGCCCCAGTTCATCTCCGACCTGGTCTCCTGGGGGGCGATCGGGGCGCGAACGACCGAGAGCCAGGTCCACCGCGAGCTCGCCTCGGGGCTCTCCATGCCGGTGGGCTTCAAGAACGGAACCGAGGGCGGCATCCAGATCGCCATCGATGCGGTGCGCGCGGCAGCC
>VBKQ01000440.1 GCA_005879505.1 Deltaproteobacteria bacterium | reverse complement strand
AGCGGGACCTCACCGAAGTGATCCAGTTCGTCAGCCAGTTCACGCAGCGCAACTTCATCCTGCCGGAGCGGGTGGCGGGAAAGATCACCATCCTCTCCAACTCCCCGATTCCCGCCGAGGACGTGTGGAACGTGTTCGTGGCTGCCCTGGACGCGAACAACTGGGCGGTCTACCCGGTGGGAAAGTACTGGAAGCTGGTGGAGAAGAAGCAGTCGTCGCGCGCGAACATCCCCATCTATCTCGAGCGGGGCCAGGAGGCGCCGCCCACCGAGCAGATGGTGACCAAGCTGTTCAAGCTCCGCTACGTCGAGGCGGACCAGATGCGCAACGTGTTGAACCAGTTCACGTCCCGCGACTCCGATTTCCAGATCTTTCCCCCCGACACGCTGGTGATCAGCGACCTCGGCCTCAACATGCGCCGGCTGGAGAAGCTGATCCAGCAGCTCGACCAGCCCGGCGGGTCCGAGGAGATCCACATCGTCGCCGTGCACTACGCGGGAGCGCAGGAGCTGGCCCAGAAGTTGACCGAGATCTTCCAGGCCCAAGCGCCCGGCCCGAAAGGCGGGGTGGTGCGGCAGCTCGGCGTCGCCGAGCCCGTCGTGCAACCCGGACAACCCGTCCCGGTGCCGCCGCCCGGGCAGGTGACGTCCACGCCGTCGGGCCCGGTGCAGATCGGGAAGATCATTCCCGAGGAGCGGACGAACAAGCTCATCGTCATCGCCGGCGCCCGATCGTTTGCCCGCGTGATGCAGCTGATCCGGCAGCTCGACGTTCCCGCCGGCGAAGGGGGCGTTCACGTCTACTACCTGGAGAATGCCAAGGCGGAGGACATCGCCTCGACGCTGCAGTCGCTCGCGCAAGGAGCGGCGGCGAGACACACCACCGCCGCAGGCGGCACGGCGCGGCCGGCCGGAGCCGTGGCGGGACCGCCGGCGCCGGCGGGACAGGCCGGGCCGGTCAGCGCGGACCTGTTTGCCGGCGAGGTGAAGATCACCGCGGACAAGAACACCAACTCGCTGGTCGTGATCGCCTCGCAAGCCGACTACCGCAACCTCGTCAAGGTGGTCGAGCGCCTCGACATCCGCCGCCGGCAGGTATTCGTCGAGGCGGTGATCATGGAAGTCAACCTGGAATCCGATCTCAACATCGGCGTGTCGGCGCACGGCGGCACCATCCTCAACAACGTGAGCTTCCGTGGGGCCAAGGGCGACGCTCCCCTGGTGATCGGCAGCGAGCTCGGCGGGCTGAGCTCGCTCGGCGGCGTGTCCTCGCTCGGATCGCTGGGCGGTTTCCTCGCCGGCCTGCAGGGACCACCCATCACCGTGCCCGGGGTCAACGTCTCGCTGCCTTCGTTCGCCATCCTCCTCAACGCCCTGCAGAGCTCGAGCGACGTGAACGTGATCAGCACTCCGCACGTGATCATGACCGACAACACCGAGGGCGAGATCACCGTCGGCCAGAACGTTCCCTTCCAAGCCGCGTACGCGCCGACCGCGTCCGCGCTCACCTCGCTGACGGGCACCGGAACCACCGGCACGACCAGCACCGCCCAGGCTTCGCTTTTGGGCCTGGGCGGCCTCGGGTCGCTCTATGCTCCCATCCAACGGCAGAACGTCGAGCTGCGCCTGCGCATCAAGCCGCAGATCAACGAGAGCGATTACGTGCGGCTCGACGTGGACGAGCAGACCGAGGAGATCGCCAGCGTCGACAAGCAGCTCGGGCCCACCACCTCCAAGCGCTCCGCCAAGACCACCGTGGTGGCGAAGGACCAGGAGACCGTCGTCCTCGGCGGCCTGATCCAGGAGCGGAATCTACGCAACGTCCAGAAGGTGCCGGTGCTCGGATCGCTGCCGCTCCTGGGCTGGCTCTTCCGCAACGAGTCCACCAAGAAGACGAAGACGAATCTCTTGTTGTTCCTCACCCCGTACATCATCCGCGATCAGAGCGACTACCGGCGCATCTTCGAGCGCAAGATGGCGGAGCGCGCGGAGTTCGTGAAGCGGTTCTACGGGGAGGAGACGCAGTACGAGGCCGCCGTCGATTACGACCGCAAGCCGGGCCCGCTCTCGCGGGTGCGGCGGGGTGTGCAGCAGGAGCTGAACCGGTACGAGAACGGCGGTCCGGGAAGCCCCGATGAGCGGGTGATCCGGCCCGGCCAGCGTTATGCTCCGCCCGAGATGGACAAGGGCGGATTCGCCCCGGTACCGCGGGCGGCGCCCGCGCCTGCCCCTCTTCCAGCCGAGCCGAAGCAGGAGCCCACGCCGGGCGTGCAGACGCCCCCGGAGCAGCAGCAGGAGCCGCCGGATTTGGAGCAGGCGCCGCCAGGGGAACCGACGCCGCCGGAAGACAAACCGAATCCAGGAGGTTGAGGTCGAATGGAAGGCATCGCAGAAGCGCCCGCGCGCAAGCCCGCCGGCCAAGGCCTCGCAGGCTTGCGGATCGGCGAGATCCTGCTTGCGCAGGGCGCCGTCACGCGCGAGAAGTTGGAGGAGGCGCTGGCGGCGCAGGGCGAGCGCGGAGGACGCCTCGGCGAAGTCCTGGTCTCGCTCAAGGCTTGCTCCGAGGAGCAGGTGCTCAAGGCGCTGGCGGCGCAGCTCGAGCTGCCCTACCAGATGCGCGTCGCGACGGAGGAAGTGTCGCAGGAGCTGATCTCGAAGGTCCCGATCAACTTCGCCAAGCAGGCCCGGCTGCTGCCCCTGCGGGTCGAGGGCGATCAGGTGGTCGCGGCGATGGCGGATCCGATGGATACCGGCGCCGTCGACAGCCTGCGTCTGCTGCTCGGGACTCCCGTGTCACCCCTGCTGGTGCCTACGCAGTCGATCCTGGACTGCATCAACTCC
>VBKQ01000128.1 GCA_005879505.1 Deltaproteobacteria bacterium | reverse complement strand
CTCGATGTGTTCGCAGGATCGAATTTCTTCGACTCCCAAGCACCATGCTCATGCCCGGGTGGTCCTTCCTTTGAGCGCCGTCGCCGAACTGATGCCGCGGCGCCACTCAACCTCGCGCGATCTTCTTCTCGAGGTACCGGCGGTACCACGTATGCCAATCGTCCAGGGCGCTTCTCGCGCTCGTCATGAGCCCGGGGACGAGCGCCACCACCGGCGCGCTGTCCGTCGGCAACTCGGCGATCGCCTCTAGCAGCCCCGCCGACTTCGCCAAGCGGTCGATCAATTCCGACGGCGCCAGCGCGACGACAGCGAGCTCCAGAGCGGTTCGTGTTTCGCGCCGAAGGTGGCTGAGATCCAGGAGCGTTTCGTCCTTCTGGCCCGCCGCAGTTCGCTCACGTTTGGCCATTTAAGTGCCTCAGGCAGTGTCAGGGTTCGACTACCGTCCGCGTGATGATCGGGCGACCCGGCCCGGAAGGCCAGTCCGGTTTCACCAGCACCGATCACCTGCCAGACGAGTTCCCGAAAGAACACCTTCATGTGGCGCGGAAGCTAAGCAGCTGAGGGGGATCACGGATGCCGGCTGTTGGGGCACTCCTTGCTCAGATCTTCACTCGGCACGTCCGAACCTGAGTGTGACGCTGGTTCATGGCGGCACTCCCGTAATGCGTCGGATGGACGCGTCAAGTGCTCACTCCACGAAACGAGTGCACGCTCGAGGGGGATCCGGCTACGTAGGTTTACGGTCTTGCACCGAGATCGGGAAATCTTAATCTACGCGGCGCTGGGCAGCCCCTCTCGGGAGGCCGCTGTCATGATGAAGATCATCCTGATCGATGACCAGCAACTGTTCCGCGAGGGCTTCCGCGAACTGCTCTCCCATGAAGCCGACCTGAGCATCGTATCGGAAGGAAACGATGCGGCCGATGGCATCGCCGCGGCGCGGAGCAAAGATCCGGACCTGGTCATCTACGATCTCCTTCCGGGCATTCACGGTCTGCAGCTGGCTCGGGACTTGCTGAGCGATCGTCCCAGTCGTTGTCTACTTGCGCTCACGGCATCGCTTGACGACCAGTGCAGGAGCGATGCACTCGGGGCCGGTGTGCTCGGGTACGCCAGCAAGAGACAGGGGGCGGCAGACGTGATCGCCGCGATCCATCAAGTCGCGCGCGGAGAGCGTTACCTGTGTCCCCTCTTTGCCGCTGCATCGGTAAAATCGCCTCTCGCCGCGCTAACAAAGCGTGAGCGCGAAGTCTTCGATCTGACAGTGAAAGGCGTGGTCACCGCGGAACTCGGCCGTGTCTTGTGCATCAGCCCGCGCACAGTGGAGACGCACCGTGCCCGTATCCTGCGGAAGCTCGGCGCGCACTCGATAGTCGACCTGGTTCGGGTCGCAGCGCGCCTCCGGCTACTTGGAGACTGACTCTACCTCGGGACCTGGTCGCTCGATTTGGACAGCGAGACTGCCAACATCTGAGGCGCTGCGCCGGTGGGCAGGCGGTCGCCTGAGTCTGGGACCCGGGTACGAAACACAAGAACAGTGCCTCGGGAAGCTGCGGCCGCTCCTGGCGCTGGTAGTACAGGCCGCGCTGCCACAGGCCCGGGTGCGCCGCCGTTGCACTGATCGGCGCCGCCGCGTGGGGCGCGCGAAGCTCTCGGGCGTCGGCGCCTTTGGCTGTCCCCGGCCAGCTCGCGGTCCTTCGAGAAGCTACGCTCCTCGGGAGCGCAGGCGGGCGCGCGCGTAAGCCCTAGGTGCGCACGCCCGCCCAATGTGTTCCCGCTCGATCAGCGGTTTCCGCCGCTGTTTTCGCCTCCCTTCTTTCCCGCCTCTCGCGCAAGCTCGCGGTCCTGAGAGAACGATCGCTTTTCGTCCGGGACACTCTCGCCGCCCTTCTTACCTGCTTCCTTGGCCAGCTCGTGGTCCTTCGAGAAGCTACGCTCCTCGGCAGGCACGTTCTGACCACCCTTGCTCGCGATCTCCCGGCGCTGCTCTTCATCCATCGCGGCAGTTCCGCGATTGCTTCCACCACCCTGGTTGTCTGCCATGTCGACCTCTTTTGTGGGATTGAAGTTCTCTGGCAGATTGGAAGCTGTTCCTGTATCGGGCAACTCGTAACTCACGGTAAACGGTCAGGGGACCGCGCGTCTCGAGCACGACCAGGCCAACGCAAGACTTCGACCCCTGCATTCAGGCCTCCTCCTCACGTCGCCGACGGCGTGACATCGATTGAGAGGGCGCAGTCTGAGTGCCCCTCTTCCTCGGCAACATTGCAATGACCGACGCAGGGGACTCAGAAAAGGTATAGGAGGCGGCCGTACCAGTCGACGATCAGGTCGGTGAGTTGCGACGCACTTCCTTTCCTCTCGCATGGCGGCCGCCGGTACTCCGCCTGGTGGCGTAGTGGACGACCGCGCGCCAACCCGACCCTGACGAATTAGGCTGGGCAGGACTGGTTCAGCGGTAGTTGTCTTGTCTGACAGCGGCTTCCAGGGCCAAGACGCCAGTGAGCGCGGCCAGCTGCGTCCAGCCTCCAGCCAGGATGGTCCGGTGCAGATAGCTTTGCCGCCGGTTCACGGCAGATCCCGGACGCAGTCCGGTCTCTAGGGGCACTCCATCACCGCGAGCGGTCCGCGTGAGTAGGACGCCGCAGACTACGTTCAGCGCTCCCGTCAGAGATGCAATCCCGAACAGTATATCCGCGGCGAACGACAGTCTCCGCGTGTGCGGATCGACGTCAGGCCCAGCGCACTTCTCCGCCCACCTCGCTATCGCCGCCGCGACCATTCCGGCGGCGCCGAGCAGTGTCCAACGTTTCCATACCCGGCTGACGAGGCGGCCACGCTCGTCGTGACGCTTGATGACGGCAACCGCCGGATCGAGGCCGACCTTGCCGAACAGCATCCCTCCGAACACCGCCACGATGCCTAAACGTCGCACGATCGCCGCGCATGTGGCCTGGAGATCTTTGTTCCTTCGTATGGCTTGTCGCTCGAGCGATTCGTGTGCCATTTGGCGCTGCGGCCCTCAGAGCGGCGCAGGAGCTCCGGTCTCGCTGGGTACCTGCATGCGGGGTGCACCCATTCCCTGTAGGTCCTTCACCATGTCCTCCATCACCATGCCGAGATCGTCGAGCTCGTCGCGGGAGAGAAGCTTCCGCACTTTCGGGAACAGCTCCTTCTCTTCCTCTTTGGCGTGCTCGAGGACCTGCTCTTTGAGTACCGCGATTTTGGCGTCGAACTGCTCATCCTCGGGGTCACACTTCATCGAGTCGGCAATGAGCCGCTTGACGCTGAGGTGTTCCTCGACGGCCTCGCGCAGGAGTTCTTCAGTCTGCTCTGCCTTGACCGAAGGGTAGAAGTGCTTTTCCTCAATGGTCGCGTGGACAGCCAAGGCGTCAGCGAGCTTCTCAAACAGCGCCTTCTTCCGCGGGCCGGTTACGTTCTCGATCTTCTCGAACATCTGTTCGACCTCGTCGTGCTGTTCTTTGAGCAGTTCAAGGGCGTTCATCGATGCCTCCGTAAGGGTCTCGATCAAGTTGGAGATGTCGCCGCCGTCTTGCATGGGGCGAGCAGGCCGCCGCTTAGCCCCTGCACCAACGCTGCGCGAATGCATATTTCTTGGGGCGATGCTGGACCGCATCCACGATATTTGGGGACAGCGGGCGCCATACGCGGACTCTGAATGGCCCAGCAGGCTCGACGAACACGTCGTCGAGGAACCCGAGCGATGGGTCCAGTCCGCATGCGTTCTGTGTTCGCACGGCTGCTCTCTCGACATCGGCGTAAAGAGTGGCCGCATGGTCGCCGTCCGGGGCCGCGTGATCGATCGCGTCAACCGCGGGCGGCTCGGGCCTAAAGGACTGCACGGTTGGGTTGCCAATCACTCCTCTGATCGATTGACCCGGCCGCTCGTCCGCCGGGACGCCAGGCTGATCGAGACCACGTGGGACGAAGCGCTGGCCGAAGTCGTCGCCCGCTCCAAAGAAGTTGGCGCCAAATACGGGTCGGGAGCGATCGGATTCTACTGCAGCGGTCAGATGATGCTCGAAGAGTACTATGCGCTGGCGCAGATTGCGCGTGCCGGCATCGGCACTCCGCACCTCGATGGCAATACGCGCCTCTGCACCGCGACCGCTTCGGCCGCGTTGATCGAGTCGTTCGGCTCCGACGGCAGTCCCGGCTCCTATTCCGATTACGACTCGACCGACGCCATCTTCATGGTCGGCCACAACATGGCCGAGACGCAGACGGTGCTCTGGTCCCGGATCCTCGATCGCCGCCGCGGACCGCGGCCGCCCCGGCTCATCGTCGTCGATCCGCGGACGACGCCGACCGCGAAGGAGGCGGACCTCCATCTGCGGCCACGACCCGGAACCAATCTCGCCCTCCTCAACGGGCTGATTCGGCTGCTCATCGAGAATGGGAACCTAGAGCGCGCATTCATCGATCAGCACACCGTCGGATTCGACGAGCTGCGGGACGTCGTCGGATCGTATCCGCCGGAGCGAGTCGAGGAGATCACTAACGTTCCTCAGGCGCTTTTGCGTGAAGCGGCCTCGATCCTCGGCAACGCGCCCCGGGTCGTGTCGAGCTGCCTCCAGGGCATCTACCAATCGATGCAGGCGACTGCCGCGGCGGTGCAGATCAACAACCTGCACCTCATCCGTGGACTCATCGGCAAGCCCGGCTCGACGGTCTTCCAGATGAATGGCCAGCCAACGGCGCAGAACACGCGCGAATGCGGGGCCGACGGCGAGCTGGTCGCCTTCCGCAACTGGAATAACGAGCGGCACGTCGAGGAGCTGGCGCGGCTTTGGAACGTCGAGCCGGCGAAGATTCCGCACTGGGGTCCGCCGACGCATGCGATGCAGATCTTCCGTTACGTGGAGACCGGCTCGATCCGACTGCTCTGGATCCTGGCTACCAATCCGGCCGTGTCGCTGCCGGAATTGGCGCGCGTGCGCAGCCTGCTGCGGAAGAAGGGCCTCTTCCTCGTCGCCCAGGATGCGTTTCTGAGTGAGACGGCGGCGCTCGCGGACGTGGTGTTGCCGGCCGCGCTCTGGGGCGAGAAAACGGGCACCTTCACCAACGCCGATCGCACGGTGCACATCTCGCTGAAGGCCGTCGATCCGCCCGGCGATGCCAGAAGCGACCTCGACATCCTGCTCGACTATGCGCGGCGGATGGATTTCCGCGACAAGGATGGCGCGCCGTTTCCTTCATTCACCGACGCGCGCGGCGCCTTCGAATCCTTCCGCGCCGCGACGCGCGGCCGGCCGTGCGACTACACCGGGATCAGCTACGAGAAATTGACGGGAGGCTCGGGGATCCAGTGGCCGTGCGATGAACAAACCGGCACTTCGCGCGAGCGGCTCTACGAGGACGGCGTCTTCTCGACGGGCGCGGAGGAATGCGCGTTGTACGGGCACGACCTCGAGACAGGCGCGACCATCACCGAAGAAGAATACCGCGCGCGCGATCCAGGCGGCCGCGCGCGAATCAAGGCGGCCCATTGGCAGCCGCCGTATGAGGAGCCTGATTCCCAATTCCCACTCTGGCTCACCACGGGCCGGGTGGTTCATCATTGGCACACGCGCACGAAGACGGGCCGCGTGCGCGCGCTCAACGACGCGGCTCCGGAGGCGTTCGTACAATTCGCGCCCGAAGACGCATCACGGCTGGGGATCCTTGACGGCGATCTGGTCGAGGTGGAATCGCGGCGCGGCAAACTGCGGCTTCCGGCGTGCATCGGGGACATCGCTCCCGGCTGCGCGTTCATTCCGTTCCATTATGGGGACCGGGCGGCCAACGAGCTGACCGTGACGGGATGGGATCCAGTGAGCAAGCAGCCATATTTCAAATACGCCGCCGTTCGCGCGCGCAAGGTGAAGCCATGATCGGGCTCGCTCGGTATCTCGCTCTGCTGGAGTCGGCGGAGAAGGAGTTGTCCGCCGCGTTGCTCGCTGTCGCCGAGCGGCATGCGCGCGAGCCGGAAATCTGGCAGACGGCGACTTTCTTTGCCCGTTGGTCGGCGCGGCACGCCACACGGGTGAAGGAGTTCCGGAAGCGCTTCGGGCCTGGCACGGACAAAGGATCGCGCAAGCTCGGCAATGCGTTGTTCCAGGGGGTGCGGCGGGACGGGATCGGACTCGTCCGCGATCTGCACGACCTTTCGACGCTCGCTCATTTCGTCCACCTCGGGTGGGACGCCTCGCTCCAGGCAGCGAAAGCCCTGCGAAACCGCGCGCTCGTGGACGCGATCGGCGAAATGGGCGCGGAGACGGACCGCCAGATGGCTTGGCTGCGAACTGCGATCGCCGCAATGGCAGCGCAGGCACTCGCCGTCCCGCCCGAGCTCTTCTCCGAGCTGGTAGCGTCGCGGCCGAAAAGGCCGTCTTCCGTTCCTCGCCGTATGATCCGCGAGAGCCAGTTGCGCCGCTGGATCGGACTCTTTTCATCAGTCGAAGGGCCCTGAGTCTATGGCTCGCGACCTTCTCCATTTACCGACCTGGACGAAGAACGGAATGGTGCGCGTGGTCGTGGAGTCACCGAAAGGTTCGGCAGTAAAGTTCGACTACGATCCAGATCTCGAGGTCTTCGCCTACGGGAAGGCCCTGCCGCTCGGCCTCACCTATCCATATTGCTGGGGCTTTCTCCCTGGAACCCGCGGCGATGACGGAGATCCGCTCGACGTCTTCGTCCTCACCGACGCGCCGACGTTTCCCGGCGTCGTCATCGAGTGCCGCTTGGTAGGCGTCCTTCGCCTGGAAGAGAACGGCAAGAAACGCCGCAAGCGCAATGATCGCCTCGTCGCCGTCCCCGTCGCGGATCCTAGAGTCGCAGATGGCTGCGAGGATGTCGCGGACCTGCCCGAACGGCTGCGCGCGGAGATGGAACAGTTCTTTCTCAGCACTACCTTCTTCACGCACAAGCACGCAGCAATCCGCGGATGGAAGGGGCACAAGGCAGCGGCGAAGCTCGTGGGCAGATCACAAATGGCCTGAATCCCAGCGTGTCGCCCTTCTCGACTGCCGGGTACGAGCGCAAGGCCATGCAATACGTGGTGAAGGTACAGGTTCCCGGCGTGGCCGGCGCGATCGCCTCGCTGCTCGGCAAGACCCCGCCCGACTCGCACGTCTGGATCCTGGGCGGCGATGCGCCGGTGTTCGTGAAGTCGGAGTCGGCGCTCTCCCTAGGTGGCCCGACCTGGCGGATCGAGCCGGTTAGCCCGGTCTGGCCCTCCGGCTCAACATCCGCAGCTACGAGGGATTCGAAGGACTCCCAGCCGGCAAGACCCCATGGGCGTCCCGCGTCGTCGGCGCGTGCCGCCAAGAAGGAGCCACGTTCGGGAAAGAAGTAGGCCAGCCGCACGGACTTGGGCGTCGCCGGCTCATTATGGGAAGGCAGCTTCACAACACAAGCATCGAGGACCGAGACGACAGCGCCCCCACCTGACTCATTCCGGCGACCAGCTTCTTCGCTCGCTGGATCTTCGCGACTGCAGCCTCGGCCTTTTCCCTCAGCTGCGTCATCAGCCGCGGCAGATACTCGAGTGCTTCGATGCGGAGCCTGCGCGATGCGGACTCCAACGAATGTAACTCGCGCCCAATGTCCCCCTTGTTTGGTACGCGGAGGAGCGCGGCATTCGCGCAGACTCTCTGTCACCAACGCGCAGCACGGATCAACCAGCCCCGCCGCGGGCGCCGTAGGCCGCTTCCGATCCGGCATGGTTCCACACTGTTTCTGCAGGTATGGCGACGATTCCGCGTTTGAGGCCCGTGCGGGATCGCTGCACGCGCGTTCGGCATCGGTGGGCACCGCGGGTCACCCCGGCCCGCCGCGCGCCCAGGCGGGCCTGCGCGATCGCCAAGGGATCCGCGCGGCGCGCTGCTCGATCCCCACCCGCCCGGCTGCGTCTCGGGTGCAGCCCACATGTGCGTAGGAAACCCACCGGTTCGCCGGTACCGTCGCGTCACCCTCTGAACACGTCCGTACACTTTTGTAGCTCACGTCGGTCCGTCGCTGTACGACCGTAGACGGTGAGCGCCGCCGCCCGGATCCTTGTCGTCGACGACAACGATGACGCGCGCGCCATCTGGCACGAGCTTCTGTCGGTGGACGGGCATCGCGTGGTTACTGCCGCGGATGGCGAGGAAGCGATCGCGTACGCGCTGCGCGTCCCCTTCGATCTGATCTTGCTCGACCTCTGCCTCCCGAAGGTCGACGGCATCCGTGTGATCAAGGAGCTGCGCAGCTCTCCCATGGGACGGTCGATGCCGATCATCACCGTGTCCGCCGGCGACGAACTGATGCACGCCCAGGCACTGGCGGCAGGTGCGGACCTCGCGCTCGAGAAGCCCTGCGCCCCGCACGAGCTTCAGGCGGCCGTCCGGACGTTCCTTGACGGAGCCCGCAGGGGCCGAGGCAAGAAGGCGCGCGGGCAGTAAGTCAGGACGGGTGCGGGGAATTCAGTCCATGCCACAGGTCGCAGAGACGACCGCGTACTATCTGAGCCGTCAACTCTCGGTGGTGGCGCTGGTGTCGAAGGGATTGCGGCTCCCGAAGGGACCGTGGCTCTGGGTCGCCGACGGCGCAGTGTCGGCGTGGCAAGTAGAGAAGATACTCCTCGACGCGTTCCCGGTACTGCAGGACACGGCCCTTACCTTCATCACATTTTCGAGCGAGGCTGAAGTGAAGGAGTTCGATCGGTCGTTGCAGGGCCATCTCCAGTAGAATCCAACAGGCGAAGTTGCCCGAACGCTTGGCGCGCCAGGTTCGAGCGTGGGGCCGACCACCGCGGATGGGCCCGCTCGACGTCGGGAGGGCGCGATGCGACCGTCGATCTGTTCGTGGACGACCCGGCGAAACTCCTGCCTGCGGACTAGACCAAAATCCCGCGCGTTCGGAGCAGCGACTTCATGTAGGGCGACAGGCCGCCGTCGAAGTGCACTGGACGCCCGCACGAGTCGCAAAACAGAAGGTTGTTTCCGTGGATCTCGTGCACACGCCATCCGCTCGGCATCGCGCCCAGCCCGGGGGTCGGGTCGTACTCAACGGCGGCGTCGCACACGCTGCACTTGAACTGCATCCCAGCCTCCTGAGACTGCGGCCCCTCCTAGAGCGCGGTCCCTTCTGCCCCGGGAGATACACCGTTCGGTCAGGAAATCAAGAACTTCGACTGGCCGCTACCTACCGATTTACGACGTACGGAACGAGAAGCGCACGCCGAACTGGTTGTCACCCGGCACTCCGGGCGGCGTGACGTTGGCCGTCCCCAGGAGACGACAACCGGAAAGACGTTCCCCGCCACGCTGCACTTCGAACGGCCGCTTGAGATCCGCAGCGAGAAGCACCTGAAGCTGCCGCGCGCCCGCGCCCGTCAGCACCGCCTCACCGCCGCCCAGGACCAGGCCCGTGTCTTCCACTTCGCCCAGCTCTCGCACTATCCCGCCCGGCTCGTACGCGCTGATCAGCAACGTATCCATCAAGCAGCCAGTCTAGATCATTTGTCGCGCACTGCGCTGGCGCTT
>VBKQ01000127.1 GCA_005879505.1 Deltaproteobacteria bacterium | reverse complement strand
CAGGTCCTCGATCCTGATCGGCAGCTCACGCACCCGCACCCCCGTTGCGTGATGGACGGCCGCCGTCACCGCGGCGGCGAAGCCCGCCAGGCCGATCTCGCCGATGCCGCGCGCGCCGAGCTCGTTGAGCTGCGTGTCAGGGAAGTCGAGGAAATACACCTCGATCGCCGGGGAGTCGGCATTGACCGTCATCACGTAGTCGGCCAGGTTGCTGTTGATCGGCGCACCGCTCCGCGGGTCGTACGTCGTGTGCTCGAGCAGCGCCATGCCGATTCCCATCACGACCGCGCCCTCGATCTGGTTGCGGCCGGCCAGCGGGTTGAGGATCCGGCCGGCATCGATGACCGTGACCACACGGCTCACGCGCAGACGGACGGTCTCCGGCTGCCACGTGACCTCGACGAAGTGACAGCCGAACGAATGCATCGAGAACTTCGGTTTGGGATTGCCGAACGTCGATTCGGACCGGCCGCTGCCGCTGACGAGGCGCAGGTTGGCCCGGCGGAGCAGATCGCCGAATTGCATGCCCTTGGCGGGACCGTCCGCCTTGACGAAGACCCGGCCGCTCTCTAACGCGAGATCCTCTCGCCGCCGCTTCTCGAACGGCGAGCCGGGGGTGGCCATCGCGATGCCCATCAAGGACGCGATCGCGTCGTCGGCCGCCGCGAACACCGCGGGCACCACAGAAGCGGTCGCCATCGAGCCGCCCGAGAGCGGGCCTGCCGGGAGCAGGGTATCGCCGAGCTCGACTTCGATCTTGCCGAGCGGCACGCCGGTCTTGTCCGAGGCGAGCTGCGCGAGAATCGTATACGTGCCGGTGCCGATGTCCTGCGTGCCGCACGCGACGCGAACCGTGCCGTTGTCGCGGAGCTCGACGCTCGCCTCCGCGGGAAATCGCGCGGCGATCCACGCGGCCCCGGCCATTCCCCAACCCAAGGTCAAGCCGTCGCGTTTCATCGAGCCAACCTCGGGCGTGCGCCTGGACCAGCCGAATTTCTCGGCGCCCCGCGTGAAGCACTCGAGCAAGTGCCGCGACGAGAACGGCAGCCCCAGTCCCTCGTCGATCTTCGGCTCGTTGATGACGCGCAGCTTGACCGGATCGATCTTGAGCTGATCGGCCAACTCGTTCATCGCCGACTCGGTCGCGTAGAGGCCGGGCACGGCGCCGGGGCCGCGCATGTCAGCGGTTGCCCCGATGTTGCGCCGCGCGCGGCCGAACGCCACGCGAAGGTTGGGCACGCTGTACTGGAATGGCGTGGCCTCGCCACAGTCTTCGTGGTGGGCATCGAGCATGGACCTGTCGTAGACGTAGTCGTGCTGCAGGGAGACGAGCTTGCCCTCGGGTGTGGCGCCCAGACGCACGCGCTGCTGCGTGCGGGCTCGATGACCGACGGTCTGGAACATCATCTTCCGGCTGACCACGAGCTTGATCGGCCTGCCGAGTTGCCGCGCCGCCGCGGCCGCAAGGGCCGAATGCGTCCAGGGGAACAGCTTGCCGCCGAATCCGGAGCCGAGGAACTTCGAGATCACGCGGACGTTTTCCTTCGGCAAGCCGAACATCTGCGCGAGGACGCCCCTGAGGTTGACGACTCCCTGCGTCGACTCGTACAGCGTCAGGATCGAGCCGTCCCAGATCGCGATCGTCGCGTGCAGTTCGATGGGATTGTGCGTCTCGGCCGGCGTGACGTACGTCTGGTCGAGCTTGATCGGTGCGCTCGCGAACGCGGCGTCGGCGTCACCCCGCTGGCTTTGCAGGCGGTGCTCCGGGCCAAACGTCGCGGCGATCACGTCGGGATCGTCCTCCGCCGTGAGCCGGGTCTCGACGTTCGGTTGCCGGGCTTCGTACGTCACGCGCACCGCATCGGCAGCGGCCTTGGCGGCTTCGAACGTCTCCGCGACGGCGAGCGCCACGTACTGGCCGTAATAGCGAACGACGTCGTCCTCGAACGGCGGACGCCGCTCCTCGCAGATGCCGGCGAACCCGGGTTCCTTGACCGAGCGAAAGATCTTTCCGATGTTCTCGCGATGGAAGACCGCCCGTACGCCGCGCATGGCCTGGGCCGCGGCCGTGTCGAGCTTGACCACCCGGCCATTGGCGATCGTCGCCTCCACCGGTACGGCGTACAGCATCCCGGGGAAGTGGAAATCAGAGGTGTACTTTGCCGTCCCGGTCACCTTGGCCGGACCGTCCACGCGCGGCGTGTCGCGGCCGATCGGTGACGTCGTCGTTGCCATCTTCGATCCTCCAGTCGAATCAGCCTGTCGTCGCCATCTCGAGGGCGTGGGTGAGACAGCGCCTGGCGAGCTCGACTTTGAACGCGTTCTCGCTCTGGGGTTTTGCGTCGCGGAGCGCCGCCTCGGCCGCCTTTCGGAAGGTCGCGTCGTTCGCCGGCTGACCCACGAGCACAGATTCGGCCTCGGGAGACCGCCACGGCTTCGTGCCGACACCGCCCAGCGCGATGCGCGCCCTCGTCACCTTGCCCGGCGCGCGCGAGAGCACGACGGCCGCCGACGCCAGGGCGAACTCGTACGACGCCCGGTCGCGAAGCTTCAGGTACACCTGACGACTTCCCGCGACGGGCGGCGGCAGCGTCACGTGCGTGACGAGATCGCCGGGCTCGAGCACGGTCTCACGCTGTGGTGTGTTGCCGGGCAGAAGATGGAAGTCGCCGATCGGTACCGCACGCGAGCCGTTCTTCCCTTGCACGTGGATCGTCGCTTCCAGTGTCGCCAGCGCCACGCACATGTCCGACGGATTGGTCGCGATGCAGTGCTCGCTCGCCCCGAGGATGGCGAGTGTCCGGTTGCTCCCGCCGATCGCGGAGCACCCTGTCCCGGGCTCCCGCTTGTTGCACGCCATGGCGGTGTCGCGGAAGTACACGCACCGCGTGCGCTGGAGCAGGTTGCCCGCCGTCGTGGCCATGTTGCGGAGTTGCGCCGAGGCGCCCGCGAGAAGGGCCTGGGATAAGACCGAGTAATCTCGTCGCACCTTTTCGTGGTAGGCGAGGTCCGAATTCCGGACCGTCGCGCCGATCTTCAGCCCGCCGTCGGGCGTCGCCTCGATCTTGTCGAGCCCCAGACGATTGATGTCGATCAGCTGCGCGGGCGTCTCGACATTCAGCTTCATCAGATCGATCAGCGTCGTTCCGCCGGCGAGGAATCGGATGTCCGCGCCCTGCTGCGCGGTCTTCGCCCCGGCCGCGACGGCGATCGCCTGTGCCGGGTTCTTCGGTCGAATGAATTCGAATGTGTGCATGACGATGGCTCCTGGCTTTTGGCGCCGCCGTGAGCGGTGCTCAGGCCGTCCGCCGAACTTGCTGGATTGCGGCGACGATGTTCTGGTACGCCCCGCATCGGCAGATGTTGCCGCTCATGAGCTCCTTCACGTCCGCGTCGTTCGGACCGCAGGGTTCCTTGAGCAACGCCACGGCCGACATGATCTGGCCCGACGTGCAGTAGCCGCATTGATACGCGTCACACGCGACGAAGGCCGCCTGCATGGGATGTTGCGCCGCGGGCGTGCCCAGGCCCTCGACGGTGGTGATCGAGTCGCCGTCGTGCATCACGGCGAAGCTCAGACAGGAATTGACCCGCCGGCCGTTCACGTGCACGGTACAGGCGCCGCACTGCCCGTGGTCGCAGCCCTTCTTCGTGCCGGTGAGGGCGACGGTCTCGCGCAGGCAATCGAGCAGCGTCGTCCGCGGGTCCACGCGAAGTCGATGCTCCTTGCCATTGATGCGAAGCACGACCGCCACGGTGCCGCGGCGATCAACTGTTCCAGGCGGATCGGCATACTGACTCTGCCCCATGACCTCGGCCGCATCCACGGCACCGACGATTCCGGCCGTCCCTGCGGTGACGAGAAAGGACCGGCGGCTGACAGTAGACGTGTGGGCACCCACTGCGCACGGCTCTTCGGACTTCCGTTCGGACATGGTTACCTCCGCTTGCGTGGTCCTTGCATGTGAGACCGCGCCCGGGAACCACTCTGATCGTCTGTACGCTGGTATCCGATGGTGTTCAAGCGTTATCAGGGATGATCGCCTTTGCGTGCTGGTCGCCGGAGAGGTAGCGCCGCCACCACACAACGTGCGGCTTATGATCCACAGAGGAGGTTCATCATGCGCCCTCGTGCACTCGTCGCGTTGGTCGGGGTCCTCTGCTTGGGAGCCGGCGCGCCCGATTCAGTCGAGATGAACGTCGCTGCGGTCTTACCAGTGCGCGGAGGCGGTGCGGCAGTGGTCCTCATCGATTCCACCGGAAGCAAGGCGTTGCCCATCCTCGTCGGCGGCACCGAGGCGCTCTCCATCAACCTGCGGCTTACGAAACAGCACTTGGGGCGGCCGCTCACACACGATCTGGTCGAGTCCATCGTCCGCGAGCTGGGCGGTAAGGTGGTGCGTGCGCAGGTCGACGAGATACGCGGCGAGGCATACATCGGAAGCGTGTTCGTTCAGATGGGCCAGCGCGTGGCGCGCATCGACGCGCGCCCCTCCGACGCCATCGCGCTGGCGCTGGGCAACGCGCTGCCCGTCTTCGTCGCGCGCAAGGTGCTCGACGCCGCAGGAGTCTCGCCGGACTCGCTCGACGAGCCCGAGAGGACTCCAGCAACCAAGGGACGCCCGGGACCGATTTGACCCGATCGGGCTACACTGTGTCAGGCGTCGTGCATTAGAACGGATGTCTTGGTGGACCGGCGACGGTCGCCGCCTCGGCCGGCTCGGCGCCACTCTACCTAGACTTCCCTCGGCGACGAGGTGTGTCTCGCCCGCTTCGATGCCGTCGGTCCGTTGGATGCCGCCGAACACGAGCGTCGACAGGGGTCGCAGCAAACCTCGGTATCGCGCCCCCGCAACCACGGACGGACATGCTGAGCCGCTGGAAGTCAGCGGAATCAGGATAGCCGGAAGAAACAGAGAGCCGCCGGTCTGGTAAGCCGGGGTCGAGCGGCTCTCGCCTTTTCCGGGGTCGTTCACGCTGGAGGTCGCCGAGGTGTGCCTCGGCATCCCTCAAGGCAGACTCGGTCCGAGAGGTCGTTCCTTCGAAATTGGAAGGCAAGCGGGCATCACTTCCAGGCGGCGCGGACGCGCCCGTAGAACGGGAACGGCTGATCGTTGGCGTCGCTGACGATTCCGGTCGGCGAGTCGGCGTCGGCGCCCGCCCGCGGCGAGAGAGCGGGATATGCATCGATGCGCGGGTGATTCCCCGGTTGCAGCGCGGGCAGGCTCTCGGGATTCGGAACGCCGTTCTCCTTCAACTTCTGGATGAGCGCGAGGCGGATGTCGATCGACTGGCCGAGCTGGTTCGATGCGCTCGTGCTGAGGTCCGTCCATGACCACTCCGCGTCGGCATACGCGAGAGGCATGGGCACGTACGCCGCAGACATGGTGGCGGTCACCCGGACGCAGCCGCTCGTCTCGAGCGACCTCGCGGTGACTGCAACGCCGGTCCGGGCCGTGAAGCGCCAGCGCGCATCGAGCGTCGCGCCGACCGGACGAGGCAGCGGCGCGCAGACGAGCCAGTCGAGCGTGTCGAAGCGATTGGCGATCATCAGCGCGTGCGTGCTGAGATGGGTGTAGTTCGGATCGATCGCGGCGCGCAGCAGCGCATCCCCGAGCGCGAGGGAGAACGGCTTGCTCGCGGGATCGTCGAAGCGCGCCTGATTCCCGAAGTCCGCCGCAATTGCCGCGTCCTGGTTGAAGAGGAGCGACGATCGGTACGGCACCACCAGGGCGGCCGCGATCGTCGTCCGATCATCCGAAGGTCGCGCATACCCAAGCAGCGTCGGCGGATGGATTTCTGCCCCATAGGGCGGATGGCCGCAGTCGAGCACCCAGACGCCGCGCATGAGCACGCGATCATTCGCTTGCGGCGTCCACCCGAGCGCGGCGCGCGGAAAGAGACGCATCTCGACCTCGGGATGGATCGCCCGCGGAGTCAGCAGAGGTCCATTGAAGGGGAGGGATGCGAATGCCGCGTCGGGCGTCACATCGGCGACCACGTCGAACCCGAAGGGATGATCGGCCAGCATGTCGTCCAGCGAATCGCTCGCGTCCTCCACGTTGCCCGCGACCGAGAACTCGGGCTGATCGAGCGTCGGCTTCGCTGCGCGCGGCCCGGACACGATCGGCGCCCAGTGCCATTGCACCTGGGCGTCGCCTTGCCCCGCCACGAACAACTCCGCAAGGTACGCGCGCGTGGGGTCCGCCGCGCACGAGTGGACGTCGGGGCCGTTGAACCCGCGCGGCAGGAGCGCGCGGTTCCGGTCCTCCGCGCCCGGCCCGTACCAGGCGAGGATCGAGCGGTCCGCCGGGATCGTGAACTCCTGTTCGGAGCACGCCATGAGAGCGAGCACGAGCACCGTTGCGAAGGATGTGCTACCCCCGCGTGACCAACCGCATCACGGCTGCTAGAGAGTCTGGCTTCCCATGACCGACATCCTTCTCGTCCTGGCTTGTGGAACTCCGGTCCGGAGCACTGGCAGTCGTATTGGGAGCGCGAGCGCACCGATTGCCGTCGGGTTCTCCAGAAGGACTGGGAGACTCCCCGGTGCAGCGACTGGGTGGCTGCGCTCGACGCCGCAGTAGCCGGAAGCAGCCTGCCGGTGGTGCTGGCTGCGCACAGCCTGGGCTGCGCGCTCGTCGCGCACTGGGCCGGTGAGTCGAGACACCTGGTCAAGGTGCGCGGGGCACTGCTGATCGCGCCGAGCGACGTCGAAGCGCCCAGCTATCCGGCCGGAACAACCGGCTTCGCTCCGATGCCGCTCAAGAAACTGCCCTTCCGAAGCATCGTCGTGATGAGCGCCGACGACCAGTACGTCACGCCAGCCCGTGCTGTTCGGTTCGCACGGGCCTGGGGCAGTCGGCTCGTCGATGTCGGTCCGAAGGGACACATCAACAGCGCGTCGGGGTTGGGCGCGTGGCCGGAGGGATTTGCTTTGGTCGAGGAACTGCGGGCGGCTGGGTAGCGACACACACGCCGGCGGCCAGAACACTGACGCCTGGCGTCGGCATCTGCGCACGTTGGCAGAGCGCGGCGCGGGGTGTTACATCCCGCCGCCGCACGGAGAGGCTGGCGAGCGAGGACATGCCCAGCGAGAAGGAGCACGAGGTACCGGGGAACGCGCGTCCGGGACAGGGGCCGGCGTCATCCACCGCCGCGCTGGCGTCGCGGTTCCAGCAGATGTTTCCGGTCCTTTCCCCGGCCGAGATCGACCGGGTCCGGCACTTCGGCGAGGTTCGCCGGTTCCGTCCCGGGGAAGTCCTGTTTCAGGCGGGAAAACCCGGCCCGGGGATGTACGTGATCCTCTCCGGCCGGGTGGCGGTCGCCGGCCGCGATGCGGTGGGCCAGGCCATACCGGTTGCCAAGTTCGCCGAGCTGATCGGCGCCACCCTGGAGGACATGGCGGAGGTGGTCCCGGGCGAGGTCCTGGCCGAGATCGGAGAGCTCTCCGGACAGCCCAGTGTGAGCGTGATCGACGCCCAGGCGGTCGGGGAGGTGGAGGCTATCGTTGTCCCACCCGAGGGGCTGCGGGCGCTGCTCATCGCCGAGGCCGAGCTCGGCGAGCGCATCCTCCGTGCGCTCATCCTCCGCCGCGTGGCCCAGATCGAGATGGGTTTCGGAGGCCCGGTGCTCATCGGGCCGCTCAATTCCCCGGAGGTAATCCGGTTGTCCGCCTTCCTCGGACGAAGCGGGATTCCTTTCCGGGTGATCGATCCACATGCGGACGCGGACGCGTCGTCACTGCTCGCGCGTTTCGCTCCGCAGCCGGGCGAGCTCCCGATCGTCATCATGCCGGACGGTGCGGTGCTCAAGAACCCGACGAAGCAGGACCTGGCGCGGGCCCTCGGGCTGGTGGCAACGACCCTGCGCTCCGAGCCTTACGACGTGGCCATCGTCGGCGCCGGTCCAGCCGGACTGGGGACCGCGGTCTATGGAGCGTCGGAGGGTCTCTCGATCCTGGTCCTGGAAGCGGGCACCTTTGGAGGACAGGCGGGCGCGAGCGCACGCATCGAGAAGAGAGCTCGGGGCCTGATCCAGTGCACATCCTCGACCTTGCTGACGGCCGGCGGGTGCGGGCGCGGGCGGTGGTGGTGGCCACCGGCGCGCGCTATCGGCGGCCAGAGATCCCGAACCTGGCGCAGTTCGAGGGTCGCGGTGTCTCGTACTGGGCCTCGCCGGTCGAGGCTCGGCTGTGCCGCAACGAGGAGGTAGCCCTCTTGGGCGGAGGAAACTCGGCGGGGCAGGCAGCGGTCTTCCTCTCCAGCCAAGCGCGCGAGGTGCGGATGCTGGTGCGCGGGCCCACCCTCTCGAAGACCATGTCGCGCTATCTGATCGACCGGATCGCGGCCTCCTCGAACATCTCGGTGCTCTGCGAGACCGAGATCGTGGGGCTCCTGGGGACGGCCGACCAGGGCCTGCAGGGCGTGCGGTGGCGCAACCGCCGCACCGGAACCGAGGAGGAGCACGCCATCGCCCACTTCTTCCTCTTCACCGGCGCCGACCCGGCCGCGAGCTGGCTCGCCGGCTGCGGCGTCCCTCTGGACGACAAAGGCTTCATCCGGACCGGCGCCGACGTGGCTTCGACGGAGGGTGTCCTGCTGCCGATGGAGACCGGGGTCGAGGGGATCTTCGCCGTGGGCGACGTCCGTTCGGGCTCGGTGAAGCGGGTGGGGGCGGCCATCGGGGAAGGGGCGGCGGTGGTCGCCCAGCTGCACACGTTCCTTTCCCGGCGCGGTTCCATGGCTGACAGCGCGAGGCGGGCGGAGGCGGCCCGGTCTGCGGCCCGCTCGGCCTGAGGAGCGACCTGACGAACTCAGCCGGAGGGATCGACACACCCGCAGAAAAAAATTCTGGCATGTCGATCCAGCCCGGGGTCGTTCGTCGCACGATCGGAACCCCGAGGAGGAGCCATGAAATACCTGACGTTCATCCGCCATTCCGAGTCGTATCGCGAGTCCCCGCCGCCGCCTGCTTTGATGGAGGCGATGGGCAAGTTCGTGGAGAAATCGCTCAAGAACGGCACCCTCGTCGACACGGGCGGTCTGCTGCCGAGCAAGGATGGCGTCCGCGTACGGCTCGGCAACGGCAAGATCACCGTGACCGACGGCCCGTTCTCCGAGAGCAAAGAGGTCATCGGCGGCTGGGCAATCCTGAAGACGGACTCGAAGGCGGAAGCGATTCGGATCGCCACCGAGTTCATGGAGTTGCACAGAAAGTACTGGCCCGGCTTCGAGGGCGAGTCCGAAGTGCGGCCGATGTTCGAGCCTGGCATGGGGCCGTAGACACGGTCGGAGCAGGCGCCATCCGACTGAGCTGCACTCGCGAAGGCGCTGGTGCTAGAAGTCTCCATCATGCCAATGAACCGACTGCCCCTTGCAGGGGTGATGTCTCATCGAGGCCCCGATGGACGGTGAGCTCTGCCGTATGTGCGGCGGGGACGGGCGCGTCGGCAACGCCCTGGGCGGCAGCACGGCGACCTGCCCCAGTTGCCACGGCTCGGGCCGACGGGCCGACACCTCGGCCCGCTTCCGCGACGTCACCAAGACGAAGCCTTCGCATCATCACACCGCGGAGGCGGCTCCCAAGGGACCGAGGGGCCCGGTGACGCCGGAGGGGACGCAGCTCGCCGCCGAGGTGAGCGCTTCCGCGATCCTGCCGGAGGACGCGAAGACGCGGCTGCTCGCGGAGATCATCAACCACGAGAGCACGCACGGACGCTGCACGAAGACCTTCCTCAAGAAGATCCGCAAGCAGACCCGGCCGGCGCAGTAGGTCGGTGATGACGTTTGCGGCTCTGGGCTTGTCGAAGAAGTGTCTCGTCGCCCTGGAGCGGGAAGGCTTCGAGGCGCCCACGCCCATCCAGGCACAGGCCATCCCTCCTGCGCTGCAGGGCAAGGACGTGGTCGGTTCGGCGGCGACCGGCACCGGCAAGACGCTGGCGTTCGTGCTCCCGATCCTCGAGCGGCTGGAAGGAAAGCACGGCACCCGCGCACTGGTGCTGGCACCGACCCGGGAGTTGGCGCTGCAGATCCACGAGCAGGTCGAGCGTTTCCGCCACGGGCACCACCTGCGCAGCGCCGCAGTGATCGGCGGTGTGGGGATGGGGCCGCAGAGGCAGGCGTTCGCGAAGGGAGTCGAGATCGTGGTGGCCACGCCGGGCCGGCTGAACGACCACCTGGATTCAGGGACTGCGCGGCTCGATCAGATCGAGATCCTGGTGCTCGACGAGGCGGATCGGATGCTGGACATGGGATTTTTGCCGCAGCTGCGGCGCATCCTCAAGCACCTCCCGCCGACCCGGCAGTCGCTGCTCTTTTCGGCGACCATGGCAGGAGAGGTGGCCGACTTCGCCCGCGAGCATCTACGGCAGCCGGTGCGGGTCGAGGTGGCGCGCATCGGGACCACCTCGCAACGCGCATTCCAGCAGGTCTTCCTCGTGGGCCAGGAGGAGAAGATTGCGCTCTTGCTGGCGCTGCTCGAGCGGGACCAGCTGTCGACGCTGGTGTTCACCCGCACCAAGAGACGCGCCGACCGGGTGGCCCGATCGCTCTTGCGCAGCGGGCACAAGGTCGCGGTGATCCACGCCGACCGCTCGCAAGGGCAACGACGCGCGGCGCTGGAAGGGTTTCGCTCGGGAGAGCACCGGGTGCTGGTGGCCACCGACATCGCGGCGAGGGGCATCGACGTGGCCGAGATCGGACACGTGGTGAATTTCGACATGCCCCACATTCCGGAGGACTACGTCCATCGCATCGGCCGCACCGCGCGCATGGAAGCGAGTGGGCGAGCTTCCAGCTTCGCCTCGCCGGAGGAACACGACCTCTTGCGCGGCATCGAGAAGTTCACCCGCAAGACGGTGGAGCGCGCCGCCGTGCCGCGGGAGCACGATGCGTTCCGGGACGAGTTGAAGCGGCGAGCGGAGATGCCGCCTCCCCGCCGGGAAGTGCAGCGGCACCAGCGGCGAGATGGACGTCCGCACCAGGCCAGCGGTCGTGCTCACTCGCCACGGCACCGAACGGAAGCCGCGGCGCAACCCCCGCAAAAGCTCGGCTCCTGGAAGCCGCGGCGGCGCCGCTAACGCCTTACCATCGCCGTGGTGGAGCAGGCGGCGGCGGTGGCGGCGCGACCAGCTCCATCATCCGCACATGTACCAAGCGCTCGATGGCTGCGCGCACGTCGCTGCGTTGAGGCCCGCAGCCGTCCAGCGAAGCAGCGATCTCCGGGATGGTGCGAGGCGCCTCGAGCAACTCACCGAGGTACAGGCCATCGGTCGGCTCCAGCGCCAGCCGCGCAGCCCACTCGGCCCGAGCGGCGTCGAAGGACTTGCGGCCCGCCTCGGCCCGCGAGGCGACGATGTCCTGACGATAGGCGCGCCCGGCCTCCCGGCCTGCCGGTGTCAGCCGGAAACGCTGCGAGCGGCTCCACTTGGTCCGTGGTGTTCCCGACTCGTTGTCGCTCACGGTGTTCCTTCCACCGCATGAACACCGCGGCTGGTTTGCAGAGAGTGTACCATCCCGATCGGAGGCCCATGATGCAAATTCGCGTCGGCTTCGAAATGGTCTACGACTGTCCGCAGCCAACCCCGATGATATTCAATCTCAACGTCCACTTCACACGCGTGGCCGATCTCATCGGCCGTGACGACCTGGTGGTCGACCCGCCGGTCCCGATAGCGGCCTATCGTGACAGCTTTGGCAACTGGTGCACCCGCATCGTTGCGCCAAAGGGTCGCACGCGCGTCTCCGGCGGCGCCCTCGTGAACGATACCGGAGCCCCCGACTTGATCGCGCCTCAGGCGCAACAGATTCCTGTGCAGGATCTGCCCGAGGAAACGCTGCCCTTCCTGCTCGGAAGCCGGTACTGCGAAACCGATCGGCTTTCCGAGACGGCGTGGAATCTCTTCGGGCAGGCGCCAACGGGATGGGGCCGGGTTCAGGCCATCTGCGACTATGTCCATCGACATATCACCTTCGGCTATGAGCACGCGCGCATGACACGGACAGCGCTGGAAGCCTTGCACGACCGGACCGGCGTCTGCCGCGACTATGCGCACCTGGCCGTTGCCTTCTGCCGGTGCATGAACATCCCTGCACGCTACTGCACCGGTTACCTGGGCGATATCGGGGTGCCGCCGCCATACGGCCCCATGGACTTCGCTGCCTGGTTCGAGGCGTTCCTCGGCGGGCATTGGCACATTTTCGACGCGCGCAACAACACTCCGCGCATCGGCAGGGTCTTGATCGCGCGCGGCCGCGACGCTTCCGACGTCGCGATCAGCAGCACGTTCGGTCCCAACACGTTGACGAGCTTCAGGGTATGGACCGACGAGGTGCGCGCCGGTTGACTACGTTATGATCAGCTTCGCCCAAGGAGTCCCAGATGATCGCCGATCCCGCCTGGAAGTCCGCTCTTCTGCACAAGGGTAAGGACGTAGCCGACCTGCTCGAGGCAGTGCTCTCCGGAAAGGACGTGGATCTCGCATCGCTGCCCGTGCCATCCGGTCCGGGCGAGGATCCGGAGCTGCGGCTACGAAACTTCCTCGACCAGATCGATCGCGCCATCGAGACCTTCGACACCGACGCGTTTGGCCGCTGCCAACTCTGCGGCGCAGATCTCGATCGCGGCGCGCTCCAGCAGCAACCGTGGCTGGCGACATGCCCCGCGCACGCCGGGCGGTGGATCTCGTGATGCGGCAGCATGAGTCCTTCAGCAGATTCCGAGCGTAGCCGGCCGCACCGCGACCACGGCGGCACCCTTGTAGACGATGAGCCTGTAGGGTTGGTTGGTCGGATGCTGCCCGCGGTCACCGAGCCGGTCGATCTGCCGGTTCAGGTCGGCGAGCGCCGCCAGCAGCGACGCACCGGCGACCCTGCCGTCCGAGACGATCTCGAGATCGCCGTCCAGCAACCACCACCGGTAGTGCTCGTATCGCGGGCCCATGCGCAGCACGTGTAACAGCTGTTCCAGGGAATAGCGACGCCGGCAATCACGAGCGCCGCGCGGCCGAGGCGGTTAGACTGTACCAGTCCGCCGGTTTTATCGCGGCCACATTTCCCGACCTACGGCCCCGCCCACGCCGGAGCGAGTGACGGCCGAGCGCCTGGTCCGGGAACGCGGCGTCGGTGGCGCCGCTGATGCTCACTACGGAAGCGATGGTGGCGGAAAAGGTCGGGGGAGAAGCCCTGCTGCGGAACTGGAGATGTGACGATGGATCCTTACATGACGAAGACCGAAGGGCTGTTGCGCCAAGGAAGGGCCAAGCTCGACGGCCTGTCCGTGAGGATGCGCGCCGCAGCGCCAGCCTTCTCCGCGCTGGTGCGCAGAAGGAAGCTGATGAGCTTCGAGGCTCGATTTGCCGAAGTGCGCCGCCGCTTCGAGCTGCTGCGAGCCGCGGGCACGGAAGGCGTAGCGGACCTCAAGGTCGGGCTGGAGAAGGCCTTGGACGCGTTCCAGTCCGAGATCGGGTGGAAGCCATAGCGTAAGGTCAGTGCCCGTGCAGCGTGAACTTCGTGGTCACGAGCGGACCACGCGCAAGAGATTTCTCACGTCAGCAATCGTGCTGCCAGCGTGATGCTCGATGAGCCTGAGCGCGTTCCGGATGGTTGTGCGGTAGGCGCCAAGCTCCGTCTCCATCGCGACGCGCTTGGTGTCCCATGTCGCGGAGGTAGTCCTGAATGCCGCTTCCCGCTGCCCCGCGTTCCTGTCGCACGCCGCCAGATCCGACTCCAGTTGCGCGATGCGGTCCCGTGTGCCGGCGAGAAGAAGCTCGAATCCGTACTCGGCGGCGGCCTGCCCGAGCGCCTTGATCTTCTCGTCGACGTCAGTCGGCCAGATGGGGAGGTGGCTCATTTCTTGGCTTGGTGCCGCAGTCATGAGAATTAAACCAATCAATCCAAAAGACGCAGTCGCCGCGATCGATTCGAGTCGGACTCCCCGCGTCCTGATGCATCGTGTTGCGCCTCGTCGGGGACCTTTGTCAAGGCGGAGAAATGCGTAGGAGCACCTCGCGAAGCTCGCCCGGGAGCAGCGCTCGAGGCTCGCCCTCGTCGCCGAGGAAGGCGAGGCGACTTCGGAAGCTCATCGCGCCCAGCGCGCGTTGGCCAGCACCACCGAAGTTTCGATCTGCCGCTCCGGGATGCTCCAGTATTTGCGCAGCAGCCGCTCGATCTCCGGGCGGGACAGGAGCCGGTAGCCGTTTTTCTCGTAGAAGCGGATCGCCCAGACGGCGGCGCTCCAGGTACCGATCAGGATCGGCTTGACAGTCGTGCCCTCAAGGTACTTCAGCAGTTTCTCGCCGATGCCTTTGCGGCGATGCGCGGTCTGCACGTAGGCATGACGGATGAGGCTGACCTCGCCGCGATCCTGGATGCCCATCATGGCGAGGAGCGTGCCGCCAGACTCGTAGCCCCAGAACGCGACGCCCTCGCCGATCTCCCGCTTCAGCTGATCGAGGGGCATGTAAGGCTCGTGCCAGCAGTTGGCGGGGATGACGCCTTTGTAGGCCTGCGCCGCGTCGTTGACGATGGAAAAGAGCGCCGGCAGGTCTGCGAGGCCGCAGGGTCGAATCGTCGTCGCGCTCACATCAGCACGATACCACCGTCCTGGCCCTGGCCGGCTCCGCTTCGCCTCGATGAATGCTTACTCAAGGGCCTTGGGATAGTACGTCGCGGTGCAGTCGCTGTGGCCGCCGTTCAGGCCCGCGAGGCTGATGAGCGTACCGTCCTTGCCGATGGAAAATCGGTCGGCGGCGCTGACGGTCAACAGGGACGCACAGGTCCTGCCGCCGGGTTCGACGATGTCAATTGTCCCCGCGGCCAGCGGGTGGCCACACCTTCTATGGCAGGGGGCCGAGCATGCGGGGGATACGAGAAGGACGGAGACAAAGTTCTTCGCCGGCTCGTCACCGCGTGAGCTACCATCGTGATCATGGCCATCGTCCCTCTCCGCAAGGTGCTGTGCGCGAACCGCGGCGAGATCGCGATCCGCATCTTTCGCGCCTGCAACGAGCTCGGCATCCGCACCGTCGGCATCTACAGCGAGGAGGACCGCGTCTCCGAGCATCGGCACAAGTCCGACGAGGCATATCTGGTCGGGCGGGGCAAGCGGCCCATCGACGCCTATCTGGGCATCGAGGAGATCCTGGACGTGGCCAGGCAGTGCGGCGCCGACGCCATTCATCCGGGCTACGGCTTCCTCTCCGAAAACCCGGCGTTCGCGCGCGCCTGCGAACAGCGGGGGGTACGCTTCATCGGCCCTCGCTCCGAGGTTGTCGCGCTGATGGGCGACAAGGTGGAGGCGAAGGGTCTGGCAATGAAGGCCGGAGTCCCCGTGGTTCCGGGCGTCGAGCTTCGCGGCTCGGCCGAGGAGCAGATCCGCGCCGCCCGCGCCTTCATGTCCGAGCATGGCTCCACCCTGGTCAAGGCCGCTCACGGCGGCGGCGGCCGCGGCATGCGCGTCGTCAAGGAACCCGTCGAGCTCGAGGAAGCGCTCGAGCGCGCCCGCAGCGAATCGAAGCTCGCCTTCGGCAGCGAGGTCGTCTTCGTCGAGAAATGGCTGCCCAAGGTGCGGCACATCGAAGTGCAGATCCTCGGCGACCAGCACGGCAACGTGATCCACCTGTTCGAGCGCGATTGTTCCGTGCAACGGCGCCATCAAAAAGTCATCGAGATCGCGCCCGCGCCGAACATCGACGGTGAATTGCGTGACCGGATCTGCGCCGACGCGTTGAAGCTGGCAGAAGCCTCTCGATATTCGAGCGCCGGGACCGTGGAATTCCTCGTCGATGGGTCACGCCATTACTTCATCGAAGTCAATGCGCGGCTACAGGTCGAGCACACTGTCACCGAGCAGGTCACCGGCGTCGACCTGGTCCAGGCGCAATTGCGCATCTGCGAGGGATATGAGCTGTTCTCAGCGGAAGTCGGCGTCCGCTCGCAGGAGATGGTGCGCCCCCGTGGATTCGCCGTGCAGTGCCGCGTCACCACCGAGGATCCCACCAACAACTTCCTACCCGATGCCGGCCGCATCAACACCTGGCGCGCCGGCACCGGATTCGGAATCCGCCTCGACGCTGGCAATTGCTATACCGGCGCGCGCGTATCGCCGTTCTACGACTCGTTGCTCTTCAAGGTCATCTCCTATGCCGATTCCTTCCCCCTCGCAGTCCGCAAGATGCTGCGCGCCCTGCGCGAGTTCCGCATCCGCGGCGTGAAGACGAACATCCCCTTCCTCGAGAACGTGCTGTCGCACCCCACCTTCGACGCGGGCCTCACCTGGACGCGATTCATCGACGAGACCCCGGAGCTCTTCCAGTTCGCGCCGCGGCGTGACCGGGCGACCAAGGTGCTCCGTTACCTGGCCGAAGTGATCGTCAACGGCCATCCGACCATCAAGAAGGACCAGCGGCTGAAGCCGTCGGGCCTGCGCGCGCCGCGCGTGCCCGCGCCCTCGCCCGCGTCGCCCCCACCGGGCACCGTCCAGATTCTTCAACAAAGGGGGCCCGAAGGCCTGGCCCGATGGGTCTTGCAGCAGGGCCGCCCGCTGCTCACCGACACCACCTGGCGCGATGCGCACCAGAGTCTGCTGGCGACGCGCATGCGAACGCACGACATCCTGGCGGTGGCGCCCGCGACCGCGCGGCTCGCGCCCGAGCTGTTCTCATTGGAGTCGTGGGGCGGGGCCACGTTCGATACCGCGTACCGCTTCTTGAACGAGGATCCGTGGCAGCGCTTGCGCCAGATCAAGCAGGCCGTACCGAACATCTTGCAACAGATGTTGCTCAGGGGAGCGAACGCGGTCGGATATACGAGCTATCCCGACAACGTCGTCGAAGCATTCATCGACGAGGCCGCGGAAGCCGGCGTCGACGTATTCCGCATCTTCGATTCGTTGAACGATCTCGATTCGATGAAGGTCTCGATCGATCGCGTGCGCAAGACGGGCAAGGTGGCCGAGCTCGCCATCTGCTACACCGGGGACGTCGCCAATCCGAAGCGCACCAAATACAGCCTCGACTATTACGCCGATCTGGCGAAGCGCGCGGAAGACATGGGCGCCCATTTGCTCTGCATCAAAGACATGGCCGGGCTGCTGCGCCCGCGCGCCGCCTCGCTGCTCATCGATCGGCTGCTCCAGACCGTTCGCCTGCCCATCCACCTGCACATGCACGACACCAGCGGCAACGGCGTCGCGGCTTTGCTCTCGGCCATCGAGTGCGGCGTTCACGTCGTCGACGTGGCCCTGGCGTCGATGTCCGGGCTCACCAGCCAGCCCTCGTGGAACTCGCTGGTAGCGGCGCTGCGCGAGCACCGGCGCGACACGCGCTTGGCCAACAAGGACGTGCAACCGCTCGTCGACTACTGGGAAGACGTGCGCGAGATCTACGCGCCTTTCGAGGCGGGTTTGAAGAGCTCCACGACCGAGGTCTATTTCCACGAGATCCCCGGCGGCCAATACTCGAATCTACGGCCCCAGGTCGCCGAGATAAGAACGGCCTTCTCGAAGTGCGCGACACGTTCGAGGAGACCGTCGCTGCCACGCGCGCGAAGCTGCTGGCACAGGCGCAGTCGCTCGACTTCCCCTCGAGCGTCACCGGCTATTTCCAAGGGCAGCTCGGCCAGCCGCCCGGTGGGTTCCCCGAGGATCTTCGCGCGGCGATCCTTAAGGGCCAGCCGACCCTGACGGGCCGGCCTAGCGACGGGCTGCCGGTTGTGGATCTGGAGAAGCTGGCCTCCGATCTGTCGAAGAAGCACGGCCGCCGGATCGCGCGGCACGAGGCGATCAGCGCTGCCCTCTACCCGCGGGTGCTCGACGATTATTGGGTGCACTTGAGCCGATACGAGGACGTTTCCATCCTCGATAGCCCCACATATTTCTATGGCCTGGATCCGGGACAGGAAGTCTGGGTGGATCTCGAGCCGGGCAAGACGCTGGTCATCTCGCTCTCCGCCGTCGGCGAGGCCAACGAGGACGGATGGCGGACGGTGTACTTCGAGGTCAATGGCCACGGCCGGCAGGTTACCGTGCGCGACCGGTCGCGCGCGTCCACGACGGCGGAGAGGCGCAAGGCCGACAAGGGGGACCCGAAGCAGATCGGTGCCACCATGCCCGGGATGGTGATCGCGCTGCACGTCAAGGTGGGGCAAAGGGTGGAGGCCGGGACGCCGGTGATGACGCTCGAGGCGATGAAGATGGAGACGGTGGTGAGGGCGGGGACGGCAGGGACGGTGAAGGAGGTCGTGCCTGGGTTGAGGGCGGCGGTTCAGGCCGGCGATTTGTTGGCGGTCGTGGATTAGGTCACAGGAACTCGTCGAGCATCGACGCCACATAGGCCGCGCGACCCGTCATGGCGAGATGGTCCGTGGCGGGAAACACCGCGAGCCGCGCATCGGATATCAAGTGTTGCATCTGCACGGCATGCTCGACACGCACGATGTCGCGATCGCCGACGATGAGAAGTGTGGGCGCGCGG
>VBKQ01000437.1 GCA_005879505.1 Deltaproteobacteria bacterium | reverse complement strand
ACGCCATCCGCTCGACGTCTCGTCGGCGAACTGAGTCCTCGAAAATCCGATTGACCGCGGTAATTTCGGCCTGGCTCATGTCGCACCTCTCGTAGACGACGCTGGAACCGAACCCAGAGGAGTTGATGGCGCGCGTGACAGGAGTCGAACCTGTGGCCCCGAGCTTCGGAGGCTCGTGCTCTATCCATCTGAGCTACACGCGCTCTTGCGAGGCTCTGTAGCACAGCGCGAGCCGTCCGGCAGCCGATTCTTTACCGGCGTCCTCAGCCCGGCGGCAGCTGCGGCGCTCCGACCTCGCCGAGCTTGCGCCCCGTTTCCGAGAAGCGCGGCGACTTGCGCAGCCCGAGCCGCGCGGCGCGATATTCGAGCGCGGTGCCGAGCACCCCGAGCCCGTACTTCACGCTGCGGTGAAACCCGATCGACGACGCTTCCGCGAAGTATCGCGCCGGGCAGGAGATCTCCCCGATGTGGAACCCGAACCAGATCGCCTGCGCGAGGATCTGGTTGTCGAACACGAAATCATCGTCGTTCTCTTCCAGCGGCAGCGTCTCCAGCACTCGCCGGGAAAACGCGCGGTATCCGGTGTGGTACTCGGAGAGCTTGTACCGGAGCAGGACGTTCTCCACCGCCGTGAGGACGCGGTTCGCCGCGTACTTCCAGATCGGCATCCCGCCGGCGAGCGCGCCCTCGCCGAGGACTCGGGATCCGAGCGCGACGTCGAAATGGCCGCTGGCGATCATCGCTGCCATCGCCGGCAAGAGGCGGGGCGAGTACTGGTAATCCGGATGCAGCATGACGATGACGTCGGCGCCTCGCCGCAGCGCCTCCATGTAGCAGGTCTTCTGATTGCCCCCGTATCCCCGGTTCCTCTCGTGCTCGATGACATGGACGGGCAGATCGTGGGCAACGCGGACCGTGTCGTCCTGGGACTTGTCGTCCACGACGATCAGGTCGTCGGCGATCGTCCGATCGATCTCCGCAACCGTCTGGCGGATGGTCTTCGCGGCGTTGTATGCCGGCATCACGACGCAGACCCGCTTTCCCGCGATCATGCGCTCTCCCGCGTCGCCGGGGCCGCGGCGGCCGTGCCCAGAAGGCCGGAGCATAGCCACCAATAATTGCAGAATGATTGCTTGTTCCAGATGAGCACCGCTGCCCACGCCGCTGCGACCGCCGCGCAGGCGAGCGGCAAGCCAGGACTGCGCCGCATGCAGAAGGCAATGACGCCCGCCCCGAGGATCAGGCCGGCAACGGCTACGGGCAGGACCGCCGGTCCGACCAGGCGGACGGCCAAGGCCGTGAGCGAGAGCGAGTCCGGGCGAAACGGCTGCAGGAACTGGAACTCCACCACGCCGCGCCAGAAGCCCGCTGGGTCGCCGACGAAGAATGGTCCGAGCACAGCCGCGAGGACGACTGCGGCGACCCAAAGACCGCGCCGCTGTTGCATGGCAAAGGCGAGGGGGACGAGCAGGAACGGCGAGTACTGCTTGCTCGCGGCGAGCAGCCCCAGCGCGGCACCGGTCAGCGCCCGATGCGCGGCCCGGGAAATTGCGTAGACCGCCAGCGCGAAGCAAAAGAGCACGAGCGGCTCCGACCAGGTCTGCTCGAGCACGAAGAGCGTTCGCGGCTGGAAGAGGACCAGGCAGGCCGCCAGCTCGCCGGTGATCCCGGGAGTCGCGCGCGCGAGCAGCCAGGCGGCACCGACCATGAGCGCGAGCAGCGCATAGCGGACGTCGCCGAAGGCGGCGAAGGCGGGCACTTCGGTGATGACGGTCAGCGGCGTGTACGGGAAGGCCGTCACGCGACCGTCTTGCAGCAGCTGCGGCGCATACACGACGCCCGGCTGCGCCCGATAGATGTCCGGGAATGAGATGGAGTACGGATTGCGGCCGCGCAGCAGCGCGTCGGCGGTGGCCTGCTGGAATACCCAGACGTCGATCCGCGGCCTTGGACTGGCGCGGATCACAGCGATGCCCATCAGCGCAAAACAGGCGAGGAGCAGCAGGAACCGCGCGCGGATCAGCGAGGCGCGCAGATGCGGGCAGAGATACGCGCAAAGGAGCACCAGCGCGATCAGCGCGAGCCAGCGAAATCCGCCCTGGAAGGCGCGCGCATCCGCATAGAAGGTGGGGTTGGTGAAGAGGTGGCAAGCGAGACCGACGGCACTCCCGGCGCCGAGGATCGCCTGTGCGGTTATCGGATCCTCCAGCGCCGCCTGGCGCCTGCGCCAGAAGGCGGCGATGAGCGCGGCCATCGTCGCGAGCGACACCAGGACGAGGGCGTGCTCGTCGTACAAGCCGCTGGAGATCTGCAGCGCCAGCGCCACCGCGGCCGCGGCGAGCGCGAACAGCGCCGCCGGACCGGTCACTTCTCTCCCATGCGAACGATCAGATCGAACTCCTTGGC
>VBKQ01000126.1 GCA_005879505.1 Deltaproteobacteria bacterium | reverse complement strand
ATGCGCCCCCCGCTGGTGTCCACGTAGTGCAGTCCGCCGATCGTGACCACCCAACCGAGCAAGGCGACGCCCGCACCGATCCACTTCATTGCTTCCGGGCTCGGCTGAAGGGGCGTCTCGCCCTCGAGGGGCTTGATCCTCAAGAAGCCCCCCGCCGCCGCCAGCAGGATTCCTGCGCCCACCAGCACCAGCAGCTTTCCTGCGGCGGTCCCGAAGACCGCGATGCCACCGCAGAGGACCGTGCCCCCGACCAGGAACAGCCCGAAGTAGCTTCCTTGGGACTTAGTCGCCGCCATGAATGATCCTCCTCGACATGCTTCCTCCTCGACCCGGAATGGGGGTCATTGGCCTGTCAGACTGCATCGTCGCGCCTCAGTGGTTTCAAGAAGCCGTTGTCCAGCTCGAACCGGAACCCACAGAGCTTCGCCCGCATCACGGGCGAGGGAATTCTCAGGAGGTAAGGGTCCTCCCGGAGGATCGTCCCGGCGATGATCACGTCGGGCGTCCCGAATTCCGAGGGACGAAAGGCGCGCAACGCCGCGCTTCGAATGTGCTGCAACTCCCCCAAGAGCAGATGCCGCATGGCCATCGCATCGGCCAGCGCTTGCTGCGATGAGCTTTCATTTCGCGCGGACAGCGGGACCTTCGAGTCCCAGAGGTCTGGAGGCCGGATCATCCAGTCGCATTCCGCGAAATCGCCCCGCAACTCGAGCCGCATGATCTGGATGGGCGCGCGCGAGAATTCGCCGAAGCGCAAGCGCCTTCGCGTCGCGCGCACGAAGTCAGCGACCTCATACACCTGTCGCATGGCCTCTTGCGTCCGCTCCAGGCCGGGTGGTCCGGGTTGGCAGGGCGAGAAAGAGCAGGAACTGGAAGGCGGCCATCAATTCGAGGACCGGAGGCAGCTGCTGCTGAAGTCGCAGTACGACCATCAGCGACACCATGGCGAACCACTGCCACCGCGATCGCCGGAGCCTTTCGATCCGGCCGGGAAAGCGGAGCAGGTTCGCCACGAACGACCCGTCTCCCGAGTTGATTGGCACGGAAGCGCGGATGCACGCGACGGCAAAGAACCCGGAGAGGAGCAACTCGAGCAGGACCGTTCGTTCGTTCATGCGGGAACTGCGGAATGCAACTGAACGGCCATGCACGCCGGGACGAGACGGAAACGCCTCCGGGCCCAGTCCGCACGTGGGAAAACCTCGCGAAAAGGAGTCCTCGCGGAAACCAAGGCGATGCGACAGAATCGTGGAATCCGAGATGCGCCTACGTATTTGTCGGCCAGTCGTTCGCGGGTTTCCGCCGAGTGCGCGCTGAGATCTTCTGGAAGGATCCTTCCGGAAGCGAGCGGGCTCGTTTCCCTCTGATTACGGCGGGAAACGGGACAATTTTGTCCTGCAAAATGCAAGAAGATTCAGGATTGTCATTGTTTTGTGCAAGATCGCCCACGATTCGGGTCCACCAGGAGTGCCCCAAACAGGCTGCCCCGACTCGCGTCATTTGTGCGCGATGAACGCCGCCTTCGCTTCCGGGAGCTCGCGCTTGATGTCCGCGATCCGCTGCTCGCTGGAAGGATGATCCGAGAGGAACGCCGGCGGCTCCTTGCCCTTGGAGTACGCCAGCATCCGCTGCCAGAAGTCGACCGCCGTGGCCGGGTCGTAACCCGCCTTCGCCATGAGGATGAGGCCGATGTGATCCGCCTCGCTCTCCTGCTGGCGTGAGAACGGCAATTCGACGCCGAGCTGGGCTCCAAGTCCGAGGGCCGCTCCGGCCATCTGGGTCGCGCCCGGCTTGCCGGCCTGGACAGCAGCGAGAAGACCCGCCTCCCCCAGCTGCATCAGCTCCGAGCGGGAGAGGCGCTCCGCCCCGTGGTGCGCAAGCGCATGGGAGATCTCGTGGGCGAGCACGACGGCGAGCCCGTTCTCGTCCTGGGTGAGGGGAAAGATGCCACTGTAGACGGCAATCTTGCCGCCGGGCATGCACCACGCGTTGACTGTTTTCGGATCGTCGATGACCGTCGTCTGCCACTGATAGCCGGGGTGGAACTGCGCCTCGGCGGTGTCTGCCAGCCGCTTGGCCACTCGCTGGACGAGCTCGACGTGGGCGGGATTGGTGTCGAGCTTCGCCTTGGCGAGCTCCTGCTGGTACGACTGCATCCCGAGCTGGTTGATGGTCGAATCGCCGACCAGGTTGAGTTGTTTGCGTCCGGTGACGGGCGCCGTCGTGCACGCCAGCGCCGCCAACATGATGAGGATGAGTTTCACGTCCGGAATTTGGACACGGACCCGTCCGTCTGCCGCGGTGAATCCGGCGGCCGGCTACTCGTGGTGCAGAGCTGCGATCGGATCGAGGCGGGCCGCCCTGCGCGCCGGGTAGAACCCGAAGAAGACTCCCACGATCGTCGAGACAAGAGGCGCGACGGCGAAGGCGTCGGGCGGAATCGCCATCGACCATCCCAGGATGTGGCCCAGGACGATGCATGCGCCCGCGCCGAACAAGAGCCCGAGCACGCCGCCGAAGAGGGTCAGCATCACCGCCTCGCCGAGGAACTGCATCTGTACGGCGCCCTCGGTGGCGCCGACGGCGAGCCGGATCCCGATCTCGCGAGTGCGCTCGGTCACGGAGACGAGCATCACGTTCATGACGCCTATCCCGCCGACGACCAGCGCAATGGATGCGATGCTGACGAGCAGAACCTCGAGGGTGTGGCTGGTCTCGATCTGGGCCTTGATGATTTCGTCGGGCCTGCGAATGTTGAAGTCGTCTTCCTGCCCCGGTTGGATGTGGTGCCGCTGGCGCAAGAGCGTGGTGATCTCGTCGATGGCTGGATTCACGGCCTCCTGAGAAACTGCGGAGCAGAGGATGTCGTCCAGCCAGGCCGCGTTTCGCCCACGCAGCTTCATCTGCGCGGTAGTCCAGGGCAGGATCAGGGTGTCGTCCTGGTCGGACCCGGACGCGCTCGGTCCCTTGCGCAAAAGCACCCCGACGACCTGGAAGAGCTGCTCGTTGATCCGGATCACCTGCCCGACGGGATCTTCGTCGCCGAAGAGCTGCTCGCGGACGGTCTCGCCGATCAGCACCAGGCTGCGCGCGGAGATCACGTCGTTCTCGAGGAAGTGCGCGCCGGACGAGACGTCCCATTGCTTGATGTCGAAGTAGCTGACGTCGATGCCGCGCCAGTGCGTATGCCAGTTGCGGTTGCCGTAGACGACGTGCGCGTTCCCATCGACGTTCGGGGTCATGCGTTTGATCAGCCGCTCCCGGCCGATCGCCTCTGCATCGCCGAGAGTGAGGCGTGTGGTCCCGTGAGAGCCGGTGCGCACTCCGCTCGGGGCACGCGAGCCCGCCTCGATCCAGACGAAATTCTCGCCGAGGTTCCGCAGCTGTTCCTCGGCGCGGCTCGAGCCTGCGCGGCCGATGGCGACCACGCAGACCACGGCGCCGATTCCGATCATGATCGCGATGGCTGCGAGGGTGCTGCGCAGCTTGTTGCGCGACAGCGCCCGGACTGCCTCGACGACGAACAGCTCCGCCGATGAGCGCCAGATCATCGCGCCTCCGACCTGGTCACGTGAAAGTTCGTACACGTCTACATCTGAAGGTGCAAGGAGGCAGTGGTCCCGGCTGGTGCCCCGCTAAAGCGGATCCCGCGAGCGTCGAGATAGCGCTCGAGACGCGAGGGGCTGTGCAGCGGATCGGCGAGCGCGACATGGCCGTCGGGCCGCACCAGGTAGCTCGCGTCGCGGGCGAACCCAGCGAACGCCGCGCTCCGGCTCCAGGGAAAGACGTGCAGCCGCAACCCGCGCGACGCGCAGCTCGCAGCCAGCTCGCCCGTCGCCGCGCCATGGACATGCATTTGCCACTCGAGCGACTGGAGCGGCGTGAAGTTGTCCGGTTCGGACCGCACCCACGGCAGCCGATCTCCGCCGTGGATGCGTCCGGCGCGCCCCTCGCTCAGCTCGCTCTGGCGATACTCGATCGCGGTCTGCGAGACGGTGCGGAACATGAACCGCCGCATCGCCGGCAGCCGGAAGAGCGCCGATATCACGCGCGGCGCCACATGGATGCGCACGCGAGCCGCAAGGCGCCCGCTGCGAGTGACGAACTGGAAGACGCGATCGGTAGTCGCGATGAGGCGGCGCGCGAAGCCGATCCGCTCCGGCTCGTAGCTATGGAGGATTCGCTCCGGCGCCCGCCCGCGCAGCGCCGCCGCAAGCTTCCACGCCAGGTTCACCGCGTCGCCGATGCCGGTGTTCATCCCTTGACCGCCGACGGGGCTGTGGATGTGCGCGGCGTCGCCGAGGAGAAAAACGCGCCCCTGCCGGAAGCGCGCCGCGACGCGGTGGTGCACGTGGTAGGTCGAGAACCAGTTCACGCGGCGGACGTCGATGCGCAGCCGCTGCAAGAGGTTCGTGCTGACGTCCTTCCAGCCCAGTTGCTCGCCTTCTTTCTCTGCCCCGGGGCGGATGGTGCCGATCAGCCGGACCCGGCCTTCGTCCTTCAAGGGAAAGACGGCGGCGAAGTCGCTCTCGTCGATCGAGACGTGCAGCTCGTGGTCCAGCAGCGGGCCGCTGGCGTCGACGTCCGCGACGTAGAAGAGGTGCTCGTACGTCCCGCCTGGAAAGCTGATGCCGAGCCTCTCGCGCACGATGGAACGTGCGCCGTCGCATCCGGCGAGATAAGCGGCTTTGCAGGTCGAGCCTTGCAGGCGCGCCACGATCTGGCCGTCCACTTCCTCGAAGTCGAGCAGCTCGGTCGTCCTTTCGACGCGCACGTCCAGCTTTTCGAGCCGCTCGATGAGGAAGCGCTCGTGCTCGTCTTGCGGGAAGATGAGCCCGTAGGGAAAGGGGCTCGCGTCCGCGCCTGGCCTGCCGAACTCGACGTGCGCCGCCCTGGCGCCTCTGGCCCAGAGATTCGCGGCGGTGAACTCCAGTCCCGCGCGGACCACTTCGTCCGCGAAGCCGAGCTGCCGGTAGAGCTCCAGCGTCCGCGCCTGCACCGCGAGCGCACGCGACGTGCCGCCAGGTCCATCGGTCTTGTCGATGATGCGAACCCGGATGCCCAGCCGGGCCAGCCAAAGAGCGAGCACGAGGCCGGTGGGTCCGGCGCCGACGACGAGAACCTCGGTGTCCATGCGGCCAACGTAACCGCGGCATCGAACAGAAGCAGTGCGATCGGGTGCTCGCATGTCGCTCGCAGTTGACTTTGTTCCACAAAAGCGGCGTTGTTCGCGCGTGGGGGCAAGATGGCAGCACCCGGGAATCAGCGGAGCGACCCGGTTGGCGCGGGACCACCTGGCGCTACACTGGACAGGACGGCGGACCCTGGTGGAGGTGCCGGGCGCGGATCCGAGGGTCCCGAACCACGGGGCATCAGCACGGTCTCTCCCGGAGATTGCCTCAAGGATCGATTCGTCATCGAGAAGGAGCTGGGGCACGGGAGCGGCGGCGTCGTGTTCCTCGCGCGCGATCGCCTGCTCGATCGCTCCGTTGCGATCAAGATCCTGAGGCAGGCTGGCGACGCGCAGGCGCTCAAGCGGTTTGAGCAGGAAGCGCGGACGGCAGGCGCTCTCGAGCATCCCAACGTCCTGGTCGTTCACGACGTCGGCCTCGATCCCCCTTTCATCGTCTCCGAGCTTCTGTCCGGACGCACGCTGCGCGCGCGCCTCCAGGAAGGGCCGCTGTCGCCGGATGAAGCGCTGACGCTGGCGCTGCAGCTCGCGCGCGGCCTCGCGGCCACCCATGCGGAAGGCATCGTTCATCGCGACCTCAAGCCGGCGAACCTCTTCCTCCTCGAGGACGGCCGCCTGAAGATCCTCGACTTCGGGGTGGCGAAGCTGCTGCCCTCGCGTCCACGGCGATCTGTCCGAGATTCGTGTCCACGTCGAGTTGCCGGATCGGTCCGCCGTTGACTGGCTGGCGGTAGACGTGGGTCCGGTAATCGGCGGTGTCGCAGGACTCGGGACAGGTCGCCATCGACCAGTTCACGAAGCCGTCGCGCGCGACGAGCCAGGTGATCATCGCGCCCGCGCCCTCGGAGATCGAGAACGGGATGCCGCCGGACTTCTTCGCCCGAGGGCGACCCGGCGTCGCCCTGCCCGCCATTGGGTGGAGCGACAGACGCGTCGTCCGCCTGGACGGCTCGGTGGCGGACGTCACGGTTAGAGGCGAGGCCAGCGCAGGCGCCGTTGCCGCAGTGAAGAAGTACGTCCAGTCCTGCAAGTACGAGCCCGTCCTGCAAGAGGGAAAACCGGTGGAGGTACGGTGGCAGGTCGACTTCAACGCGCCCCACTGAGGGCTATCGCGAGGCCAAGGAAGGTCCGCTGTACGACGAGAACTGAGGGCGCTGGCAGCCGCGAAGGTCAAGGACGTTTGAGGACGCCGGGATTTCCTGCTTCACCGTGCTGTCCGCCGCCGCCGCAGGGAGCGCCGCCCGCTCCGCCCTCGATGAAGGTCACCAGATACGGCCCGGCGACGGGTGCGGAGATCTGTACGATCCCGCCGCCACCACCGCCGCCGCCGCCGCAGGCACCACTTGCGGAGCCCCTGCCGCCGGCCCCTCCGCGGACGGAGATTGTGCCACTGCCGGTCAGGCTCCCCGAGGTTGCGTCGACGAAAAACGAGCCACCGGCGCCTGCCCCGCCCGGCCCGGCGTTGGTCGCGGAGCGGAGCATTCCTCCGCCTCCTCCCTCGAGCGAGATGAGCCCGTCGATGCGGATCGACGCGGAGACATTGCCGCTGAAGAGGATGGCGCCGCCACCTCCTCCGCCGCCTCCGCCCGGGCCGCTGCTGCTGCTGGCGTTGCCACCGCCGCCGCCGTTGCCGCCGGTCTTGCCGTCGAGAACGCCGACGCCTCCGCCCGCGCTCGCGAATCCGCCGCCATAGCCGCCGCCGCGGCCGCCCTTGCCTCCGTCTCCGCCGCCGCCGCCGGCGTCCCCGGGGGGAGACGAAAGGATGAGGAGGCCTCCGGGCGCGCCCGCGCCTCCGGCGGATCCTGCCGCGCCTGCTCCTCCCGCGCAGGTGCTCAAGAGGCAACCGCCAGCATTGGCGCCGCGGGAAGCGCCGCCGCCGCCGCAATTGCTTCCACTGCAGAAGCTGCTGCCGTTCCCCGCGCCCGCTCCTCCACCGCCGGCGCCCGGCGCACCGTCGCCGCCCTCGCCGTTGGCGGTGATGCTGCCGTCGGAAACAGAGCCGGGCGCGCTGTGCCCATCGCCGATCAGCGACGCGCCGGATTCGAGGCGGAAGGAGCCCACGTTGAGCGTCAACCCCACGGCGTCATAGACCAGATAGGTCACGGTTCCCTGGCGCAGGCGGAGCGAGTTGAACTTTTGCGAGTTGCCGATGGCGTAGCGCTGATAGGGAAGGTTCCCGGGAACGTCCAGGTCGTCTCCCACGACCGCAAGAGTGCTGGCGCAGTTGGTCGCGACGCAGGCAGTGATCGTGGCGGTGCCGGCGCTCACGCCCGCGACCACGCCTGAAGCGACCGAGGCCACGGCTGTGGCGCTGCTGGTCCAGGTTGCGGTCCCGGTGAGATCGCTCGGCTGTGTGGTCGCACCGTACTGCAGGAACAGGAGCTGGAGCTTCCCGCCCAGGCCGAGAAGGATCGGGTCCGGCGGCCGGATGCCATAGCTCGGAGCGGTGGGGGCGACGTGCACCGGACAGGTCGTGGAGAGGCCGCCGAACGCGGAAGTGATCACCGCGTCTCCCGCCGCGACGCCGTGCACGACGCCGGCGGAGACGGTGGCAATAGCCGCCGCAGACGAGGACCAGGTGGCGGACAACGTCGCGTCCTCAAAGGTCCCGTCGCTCTTCTGTGCTTCGAGCCTCGCTTCTCCCGACTGTCCGGAGGCGATGGTGAGCTGTGGTTGCGGGCGGCATCGCAGCGCCAGCACTCCCGGCGGACCGACCGTCACGGTTACGGGTGTCGAGGACACGCTCGCTCCGGCGGCGTCTGTCGCGCTCGCCACCAAGGTGATGATGCTGCCCGCGGCAGCGTTCGCATTTGCGGTGACCGAGAAGGTCCCCCCGACGGTCTGGCGCGATCCGGAAATGCTGGCCGGCGCGGCGACCGTCGCCGGGCCCGCGGCGGAAAGCGACAACTGGGTGATCGTCGCGCCCGCTGTGTTCCATGCGCTCGCCACGGCTTGGAGCGAGCCGCCGGCCTGCAGCGTCGCCCGGTTGTCCGGGGAGGTGATCGCCACCTCGATCGCGGTGATGTTGATCGGCGCTGAGGTGACGCTGCTCGCGGTGAGCGAGGTTCCGGCGTTGACATCGCGGCCGGTGGCGCCGCTGCTGAGCGTGAAGGATCCTTCCGACTTCGCGACGAAAGGAATGTGGAACACCGCGCTGCCGCCGCCCGGGATGGTCTGCGCCGCCGTAGGAGAGCCTGCTTGTGTCGCCGTCGCGCTCGCCGAGATGCCGGACAGCGCAACGTCTGCTGCGCTCGCTTCGCCGTCATTTCGAACCGCTACCGAGACATCGATCGCGTCGCCAAGATGAGCGAGGGAGGGTGACGCGATCACGGATGCGATGGTGAGGGTGGCTGGCTTCTGGACCGTGGCGGATCCAGCCGGGGCCGCGGGCGGAGTCAGCGCAGTGTCCGAATTCTCGTCGGTTCCGGACGCGGAAGCGGTGAAGGAAAGACTGCCGCTCCCGGCGACCGAATAGGTCCACGTGAACGATCGCGTCGCGCCTCCGGCCAGAACGGTGCCCGCCGCAGAGGGAGGATTCGACACGACGGACACGCTGGCCGAACCAGTCCTCACCATGGTCGGCGCGGGAAGCGCCGCTAGAACCGCCCCCGCCTCGCCCGGATTTGTGGCTTGCAGCACGAGGCTGAGCTGCTGCAGGCCGGCCGAGAGGGTGGAGGGGCTCAGCGAGGCGCTCAACGTGAGTCCTGCCGGCCGCTGCACGGTCACCGCAGCCGCCGCCATCGGGCCGGCTGCGAGGGCGGTCGCGCTGTTCGCGTCGGTTCCACTGGCGGATCCGGAGAGCGAGAGCGACCCGCTGCCGCTGGCGTCGTACTGCCAGGTGAAGATCGTCGTCGCGCCGCCCGAGAGCAGCGTTCCTGCCGGCGAGGCCGGCGCCGAAAAGAGCGTGGCGGCAACGGTTCCGGTCGTCGTGACCGTGGGCGGAGGCAGAGCATCGAGGCGCACCGCCGCGCCTCCTGGATTGCTCAGCGAGAGCGCCAACCGTTTCCGCTGTTCGCGTCCTTGCCGCTTGCGCCGGCGGTGAAGGCGAGGGTGCCGGCGCCCGACACCGACCAGGTCCAGACGAAGGATCGAGTGGACCCGCCGGGGAGCATGTTTCCTGCCGGCGACGCGGGCGAGGTGAGAAGCGTGGCGGCGGCGCTTCCTCCGCTCGCTACGGTGGGCGGCGCCAGCGCATCGAGGATGACGGACGCGCCACCGGTATTGGTCGCCGACAGCGTCACCGATACCTGCTGGAGCCCAGCCGAAACCTGCGTCGGAGTGGCCGCGATCGAAAGCGACAGCGCTCCCGAGGTCTGGACCGTGACGGGACCCGCCGGCGCCGGAGCCGGAGCGGTGGCGGTTCCGCTGTTGCCGTCGTGCCCCGTCGCCGATGCGGTGAAGCTGACGGTGCCGGCGCCGCCCATGTTCCAGGTCCAGATCAGGCTCTTCGACACTCCGCCGGGAAGGACAGTGCCTGCGGCGCTCGGTGGAGAGCCGGCGACGTTCGCCGAGGCACTTCCCGTCGACGAGACCGCGGGCTGAAGCACCGTGTCCAGGATGACATCCGCCTCGCCGGTATTCTGCAAGACGACCGAAAGCGCCACTTGCTGCAGGCCGGCCGAAACTTGCGCCGGACTGGCGGTGGCCGCGATCGAGAGTTGACCAGGGCGCTGCACCGAGATGGGCGACGAGGTCACCGGTGCGGGGTTGAGGGCTCCCTGGGTATTCGCCTCCACGCCTGACGCCGAGGAGGTGAAGGACACGGTTCCGCTGCCACTGACGTCGTACCGCCAGGTGAAGCTGGCTGAGCTTCCTCCGCCGAGCACGGTGCCGGCGGCCGAGGCGGGAGCGGCCGCGACGGTCGCACCCGCGCTGCCCGTCGCGGCGATGGCAGGTGCAGGGAGAGCGTCGAGGCGCACGTCCGCCCCGTGACGGGTTGGCTGGCCGCGGTGACGCCCGCAATCGCCACGCCGGCGTTCGCGTCCGTTCCCGAAGCCGAGCAGGAGAACGCGAGCGTTCCGCTGCCCGAGGCGTTCCACACCCAGGTGAAGATCCTGGTGGCGCCGCCCGCGAGGAGATCTCCCGCAGGCGAAGGAGGCGAGGAAGAAAGCGAGGCGGCGGCGGACCCTCCCGCGGTCACGGCCGGAGTTGGAAGCGCGTCGAGCCGCACGGCCGCGCCGCCCGCGTTCTGCAGCGTGAGGACGAGTGAGACTTGCTGCAGCCCCGCGGACACCTGCCCCGGAGACGCCGTCGCCGTGGCGGCGAGCGCGCCCGGCGCCTGCACTTCCACCGCGGGGGCAGACGCGGCCGGCGGCCGGCGGACGGCGGCGAGGCGGCGAGGGCTGCCGCTGCCGATCCGGTGGCTCGAACGGTCGGGGCCGGCAGCAGATCGAGCCGCAGCGAGGCGCCACCCGTGTTGGTCGCGGTGAGCGCGACCTGGACGCGCTGCAGCCTCGCGGAGACGCGCAGAGGAGACGCCGCGAGCGAGAGCGCCAGCGCCGCTGGAGCCTCGATCGCGATTGCCGCGGTGCTCGCCGCCGCCGGCGCGAGGGTTGCGCCGGTGTTGGACTCGGTGGCGCTCGCCGACGCCCGCCAGGAGACGGTGCCACTTCCGGAAGCGTCGAACGTCCAGGTGAAGTCGCGGCTGCCGCCGGAGTGCAGGACGAGGCCGGACGCGGAAACTGGCTGCGAAACGATGGCCACTGCCGCGCTGCCCGTCGTGGCCGCCACGGGCGGCGGCAGATCCGAGAGCACGACGTCTGCGCCGCCGGAATTCGTCGCCGTCAGCGTGAGCGAGGGGCGCTGCAGTCCCGCCGAGATCCGTGCCGGGCCGGCGACGGCGGAGATCGCGAGCACGCCCGCAAGCTGCGCCTCCACGGTGGCGCTGGTGATCGATCCCGTGGAGGGCGTCATCGAAGGGTCGTTCCCGTCCGTTCCCTGCGCGCTGACGACGAATGCCACCTGGCCCGCGGACCTGGCCGAAGTGGTCCAGATGAACGAGACGCTCTGGCCGCCGTGCAACACGGCGATGGTGCCGGCCGAGACCGGCGTGATGGCATCGAGGCTCGCCGTCGTTCCCGCGGCGGTTGCCGGCGCGGCAGGCGAGACGCTCGTTGCATCTGCTTGGCCCGTGTTCTGCACCACGAACGTGAGTTGGAGCGTCTGCCCGACGCTCACGCGAGCGCGATCCGTCGTCAGCGTCGCCGTCAGTTGCGCCGGCGCTTGCAACACCAGATCTGCCGTAGACGGCGAAACGGTCGCCGCGCCCCCGCCCTGCACCGTGCCGGATCCGCTTGCAGTGAGCTGGGACGGTCCCGCCGAATTCGCCGTCACCTGGAAGGTGAACGACGCCGAGCTCCCCGGCGCGAGGTTTTGCGCCGTCTCCGCGGGGCCGCTGATCGTCAGGGTGCCATCGCCGGGACTGCTCCGCTGCGAGAGCGAGGCGATGGCGGTGTCGACCGCGGTCTGCCCGCTGTTGGTCAACTGGACTCTCAGACTGAGCGCCTGTCCGACGGACATCGTGGCAGGAACTCCGACCAGGTTCGCGATCAGGCCGCCAGGGCGCAGCACCGCGAGGGGAGCGCTGGTGGCGTTGCCGATGCGTTGCGCCGAAGTATTGGTTTCGGTACCCGTGACGCCGACGTGGACAGTCAGGGTTCCGGCGCCCGGCGCCGGCGTCACATCGAACGTGAACGACTCCCGCGCGCCGCCGGCGAGCGGGCCGGCCGGCACGGCGGAAATCGCCGCCGGCGTCACTGCCGCACCCGAGGCGTCGGTCAGATCGAGCACGCCGAGGCCCAGTCCGGCGATTTCGGCGCCGCCCGTGTTCGAGATGTCCACCGTCAGCTGCGAGCGGAACCCTTCGACGAGCTGCGGCGCGCGGATCTGGATCACCAGTGCACCGGCGGTCTGCACTTGCACCGAGCTCGTCGAGGCCGCAGCGACGTCGACCGGAGCGCGCTGGTCCGCATCGACCACCACTTGGTTGAACGTCGCGGTGACCTGCAGATTCCCGGCGCTGCCGGCAGTGACCTGGACCTTCAGGTCGAGAGAGCCCCCGGCCGGCAATGTGCAAGGCAACGGGCAAGGAGCTTGCGCCGTCACCGTGCCGCTGCCGAAGGCTGCGAGCGACGGCAATGCGACGAGCAGCGCGTCCGCGGAAGGCGGCCCAGCGGCGCTGAGATGCAGGGTCGCCGGAAGGACCTGTCCTTCGGTCGCGGTCGCGGGCGGCGATCCCGTGAACGAGGCGGTGATTCGTGGCGGATCGTGTACGACGAGAGCGAATCCCGACGAAGCGGAGACGGTCCCCGCTCCATTTCCGTCCTGCGCGGAGGCGGTGACGATGACGCTCGCGCTTCCCGCGGGACCGCCGGCGTGCACCGGAATGGAGAAGGGGAGTGACCCACCCCCCGGAAGCCTGGCGACCGAGGCTGGCGAAGGAGAGCCGGCGCTGACGCCCCCCCAGACCTGCGCTCCTGGCGCGACCGAAACCGCATCGACGTCGCCGTCGTTTCTCACCACCACGTCCAGCGTCGCCGACTGGCCGCTCACCATCCGTGCCGGACCGGAGACGGAGACCGAGAGGAGCGGACCTGCCTGGACGACGAAGCCGGCCGCCGCCGAAGCGCTGACCTGAGCTCCAGAGATGGAATCGCTCCCCGAGACGGAAAGAGAGAACGTCGCTGGCGCCGCCGAGTTGCCGACCGTGACGGGCGAGAGAGTCACCGAGCCGCCGGCAGGGACAGAGGTGGGCGGCAGCTGCGCGCTGGAGGCGGGAGCGCCCGACGGACCGATCACGAGCCCCGAGCCACCAGCAGCGACGGAGAGGATCGCCGCCGCGACCTCGACGTCTCCGGTGTTGGTAATCACGACCGAGAGCGGGATCTTCTGGCCCTTCGAGGCGCGCGATTGCGAGGGCGAGGCGGTCATCGCCAGGGCAGCCGGCCTGCGCGCCGCCCCCGAAGATGCGGAAGCGGGTTGGGCAGCGAAGGAGCGTCCTGACAGCGCGCTCGCTCCGGAAAGCGCCACGTTCAGTCGCACTGGCGCGCCGGCCGTCAGCGGCGTCACCGAGAACGTCTGCTGGACGCTCGCACCGGCCGCGATGGAGATGGATGCTGGAGGATCCGAAACCGATCCGTCCGTGGCCGCCACCGCGAGCTGCGCGTCCGCGAGATCGACGTCGCCGTCGTTGCGCGCGTCGACCGTCACGGTCAAAGGAACGCCGACCTCCACGATCGCCGGCAGCGAGGGCACGGAGAGCGCCGGAGCAGGTCCGCTGCGGATCGCGAGAGCGTACCGCTGCGATACCGGCGCAGGTTCGTCACCGCGCTGGGCAACGGCCGTCGCGTCGATCTCGAGCCAACCGGGTCCCGCCGACACTCCCTGCAGGACGCCGGGAAGCGAAAGGGAGCCACCAGCGCCGATCGTGGCTCCCGAGACGGAGAGGTTCGACGCGAGGGCCGCGCCCCCGCCCGCCGTGACCTGGAGGTTGACGTGGGCGATGTCCACGTCCGGAGGAGCCCACAGGCGCGCGGAGAGGGGCCGCTGATCTCCCGCCTCGATCTCCGCCGGCGCGTCGATCGTCGCCGTCATCCCTGGAACGCCGAGAGCGCGCAGGATGGCTGACTCATCCACCGTTCCGGACAGCGGACCGAGGCTCCAATGCACCGAAACCGCCAGCTCCGTGTCGGCCTCCGCCGCGGGTCGTTCCGAGATCAGATTGCCGAAGACCTTGACGGGCTCCTGCGGACCGACCAGGACGGGCAGCACGAGGCCGCTTGCGGTTGCGGATCCGTGCGGCCATACGCCGATCCGATCGAGGGCGAGCATGACGTCCGAGGGCGCGCGAGAAGCGACCGCGAGCGAGAAGGTCCGTTCCTCTCCGCTTGCCAGATCGGCGGGCGCCTCCAGCGTAACCTCGATGGGAGCGACGATCTGGAGCGCGGCACCTCCAGCGTGGCGCAGGCCGAGGGAGATCGATACCTCGTAGACACCGGGAGCGAGCGTGTCGGGCAGCATCGCTTCGATCGCTCCATCCGCGCGGAGGACGGGGTTCCCGATCTCCGTCTCACCGATCCGCAGCGACAGCGGCTCCGCGGTGGCGTCCTTGTCGTCCACGTCCGTGACCACGCCGGGCCTGAATCCATTGCCGCGCAACAGCAGCGGAGTACGGACGCCTGCGATGGCGACCGAGGGCTCGACGGTGTCGAGCGAAAGCTGATCCTTGGATCGGACGTGGCCGCACACGCAGCCACCGAGGGCCATGCCGGCGATCATCGCCGGGCCCAGACGTCGCGCGATGGCTGCTGCGGGTCCCCCCACTCTTGTAAAAGTACCAGTGGGGTGGACCTAGCTCATCCACACCCCGGAGCACTCCCGAGGTGCGCATCCGCCTCCCTCCTACATCATGGAGCCACTGGCAGCCGGAGGCGGAAGCGCGCGCCCGGAGCGTTCTCCAGCAGATCCAGCGCGCCGCCGGCCTCCTCGGCCAGTGAACGGCTGATATGGAGCCCGAGGCCGGTGCCGGCTGCGCGTCCGGTAGTGAACGGACTGAAGAGACGAGGGCGCAGATCGTCTCGCACCCCAGGGCCGTCGTCTTCGACGATCACTTCCACCGCTCCCGCGAGCGGCGCGGTGGATACGCGGATGCGGCCGCGCTTGCCGGCCATCGCCTCGAGCGCGTTGCGCAGGAGGTTGACCAGGATCTGCTCCAGCGCGACTTGATCGAGGCGGACTCCCGCGACCTCCGGCGCGAGATTGCGCTCCAGTACGGCGCCTTGGCTCGCGGCATCGCGCTCGAGAAGCGACCAGGCCGCCTCGATCGCCTGGTTGACGTCACCGCGAGCTCCTCGCAGCGGCGGTCCCTTCTGCCGGGCCCGCTCGACCAGGAGCTGGATGCGCTGCACCTGTTGGACGATGGCCGCCGCGCGGGTCCGCACGGCGGGATCGTCGCCGTGCGATTCGAGCAGGAGCTCCGCGCTGGTCCGGATGCCCGTCAGCGGCTGCCGCAGCTCGTGCGCCACCTCGGCCAGCGTCAGCGTGCGATCCTTCTTCTCGGCCTTGCCCATCCAGTCTCCTCAGCGACCG
>VBKQ01000436.1 GCA_005879505.1 Deltaproteobacteria bacterium | reverse complement strand
CGCCCGATGCATGGACTGCAGGCTGCGCTCTCCGGCCGCGGGGCCGAGGTTTTCGCCGCGCGCCCGGTCACAGATGGCCAGCGCGACCTCGCCCTCGTGCGCCGCGTACTCCTCGCTCTCGCCGTCGAAGGCGAGCACCAGCAGGGAGGCGGCGGGGAGCGCGTCGACGAGGCGGTTCAGGAGCAACGGTGCGCGCAGCGAGAGCCGCAGCGCTTCCGCCTGCGCGCCTTCCACCAACCACCTCAGCGGCTGTGGGACGCGGAGCGGATCCGCGCCGGCGAGGAGCGTATCCAGCGGATCGTGGAGCTGCGCGATCGCGGGGCGCAACCCGGCGCGGAGGAGGTCGCGCACGCAGCCAAGGCCGTCCCGCAGCGACGGGAAGCGCACGCCGCGCACCCATCGCCCGCGCGGGCGGCGCCAGATCCGCAGCCGGGCGGAGGTGAAGATCGCCAGGGTACCTTCGTTTCCGAGCAGGAGCTGCGCGAGATCGGGCCCCCCGCTCGGGCCTTCCAGCGTCCGCAAGATCTCACCCGCTCCGTTCACCGCCTCGAGCGAGAGCACCATGTCCGCGATCGATCCATGGCGCGCGGAGAGCAGGCCGGCGCTGCGCGTCGCGAGCCAGCCTCCGACCGTCGCCCCGGGCAAGGAGGCCGGAAAGTGGCCGAGAGTAGCCCCGGCATGGGCGAGCAACTCCTCCAGCCGATTGCCGCTCAGGCCTGCGCCCACCTGCACGGAGCCGGCGGGCAGATCGATCTCGAGGGGACGCGTGAGACGCTGTGTGTCGAGGACGATACCGCCCCGCAGCGGGATGGAGCCGCCGGCGCTCCCCGTGCCGCCGCCCATCGGCACGACCGGGACCTCCCGCTGCGCAGCGAGGCGGACCACGGCCGCCACCTGGTCGACGTCCTCGGGCCACGCCACCACGTCGGGTGGATGAGGAACGACCCGCGCTTTGGTCCAGAGCAGCGCGCCCGCCGAGCAGTCCCGCGAGGCCGCCCAGAGATCGACCGCCTCGCAGGACGCCGCAACCCCGAGCGCGGAGATCTCGCGCCGCAATGCCTTGCCTCGAGCGGTCGCGCTCGGCAGCGGGCCCGTCACGCCTTGCATCGTCGCCCATGACGCTCCGCGTCGCAACGAAAATGTAACAGATCAGGTGGGCGGCTTGTACGTCACCGCAATGTGCAGCTCCCGCAGCTGCTCCGGGTCCGCGTCCCCCGGGGCGTCCGTCATGAGGTCCGTCCCCCTCTGCGTCTTCGGAAATGGAATCACGTCCCGCAGCGACTCCGCCCCCGTGAGCAGGAAGGCGAGCCGGTCCATCCCCAGCGCGATGCCGCCGTGCGGAGGCGCGCCGAAGCGAAGGGCCTGGAGCAGGAAGCCGAACTTCTGCTCGGCTTCCTTCGGAGAGATCCCCATTGCGGCGAACACCCTCTCCTGCACGGCGGGATCGTGCAGCCGGATGGAGCCGCCGCCGATCTCGAAGCCGTTCAGCACCAGGTCGTAGCGGTAGCAAAGGACCTTGCCCGGCTCCGTCTCCAGATACTGCAGGGATTCATCGTGCGGCCGGGTGAAGGCGTGGTGCGCGGCGACCCAGTGCTTCAGCTCCTCGTTGTACTCGAACAGAGGAGGATCCACGACCCAGAGGAATCTCCAGGAGTCGGACCGCTTCGGGTCGGGCGTGCCGTACTCCGGGATCAACCCGAGCCGCTTGCCGAGATGGAGGCGCAGGTTGGCGAGCACGGTGTGGACCATCGCCTCCTTCCCGAACTGGAAGAGGAGGATGTCGCCTGCCTGCGCGCCGGCCGCCGCATTGATCGCGTCGCGCGCTTCCTTCCTGATCGACTTCGCCAGCGGGCTCTGCGTCCACTCCCCGTTCTCGCCGATCTTCGCGCGGGCAAGCCCGCGCGCTCCCATCCCCTTGGCGATCTCCTCCAGCTTGTCCGTTTCCGTGCGGGAGAAATTCGCGCTCGCGGGCACTTTCAGCGCCTTGACGATCTGCCCCGGCGCGGCCGTGGCGAACGACTGCCACATGGGAACGCCGGTGCCCTTGAACTCTGCGATCAGCGAGGTGAGGTCGACGTGCTGCATGCCGAAGCGGAGATCGGGCTTGTCGTTTCCGTACTCGCGCATCGACTGCTCGTAGCGCATGCGCGGGAACGGCTTCGCGATCTCCACGCCGAGCACCTCGCGCCAGAGCGCGGTGACCAGCTCCTCCACCACGGCGAACACGTCGTCCTGGGAGACGAACGACATCTCCAGGTCGATCTGCGTGAACTCCGGCTGCCGGTCGAGGCGCAGGTCCTCGTCGCGGAAGCACTTGACGATCTGGAAGTAGCGCTCGAACCCGGCCACCATGAAGAGCTGCTTGAAGAGCTGGGGACTCTCCGCCAGCGCGTAGAACTTCCCCGGATGCAGCCGCGCGGGCACGAGGAAGTTGCGGGCGCCGCCCGGCGTGTACTTGACGAGGAAGGGCGTCTCCAGCTCGAGGAACCCGAGCCGGCTCAGGGTCTGGCGGGTGACGGCGTTCATCTCGCTGCGCTTCATCAGCGTCTGTTGCAGCGGCGCGCGGCGCAGGTCGAGATAGCGGTAGTGGAGGCGCTTCTCCTCGGCGGTGTCGATCTTGTCCTCGACCAGGAAGGGCGGCGTCTCGCTGCGGTTGAAGATGGCGCCCTGGACCGCGTGCACCTCGATCTGGCCGGTGGTCAGGCGCGGGTTGACGTTTCCGCCCCGCGAGACCACCTTCCCGCGCACGCCGATGCAGAACTCGTAGCGCAGCTCGTGCGCCAGCGCCTGCAGCTCGGCGTTCACGTCGGCCTCGAAGACCACCTGGGTCAGCCCGGCGCGGTCGCGCAGGTCGATGAAGACGGCGCCGCCGTGATCGCGGCGGTTGTGCACCCAGCCGAAGAGGACCACTTCCTTGCTGACGTCCTTCGCCGTCAGCTCGCCGCAGGAGTGCGTGCGCTTCAGATCGCGGATGAATTCGGCCACAAGGGTCCTCCGAGGGGCCGCTCCGGTTAACACGAAACCCGCACCCGATCGAGCCTGTCGAGCGGGCGGGCGAACGGGCCTTTGCTGCGGTTTGGCAGTCGCGTTGCAGAT
>VBKQ01000125.1:9900-15454 GCA_005879505.1 Deltaproteobacteria bacterium | reverse complement strand
GAGCAGCCGGAGCAGCTCGTGCTGCGACCGGTGGACGGTCCGCATCGGGTGCTCTCGCGCGGCTGCGGCTATCTCTCGGCGAGCGCGCAGCGGTCGTCGCGGCTCTGGCCCGGACATCCCGAGGGGTTCCTCGAGGCGTTCGCCAACGTCTACACCGATGCCGCCGATGCAGTGCTCGCGCGCAGGGACGGCATCGCGGTCGACCGGCTCAATCTCTTTCCCACGGTCGAAGACGGCGTTCTCGGGGTGAAGTTCGTGGACGCGGTGGTCGACTCGCATCTCAGCGACGGAGCCTGGGTGAACGCCACCCTCGACCTGTCGCGCTTGACGGAGGTTTGACGAATGGCCCAGGTGTTCGGCGTCGGCATCATCGGGATGGGGTGGATGGGCGAGGTCCACAGCCGCTCCTATCGCTCGATCCCGGATCGGTTCGCCGGCAGCGGCCTGATCCCGAAGCTGGTGATCTGCGCCGACGGCGTGGAGGAGAGGGCGCGCGGCGCGCAGCTGCGTTTCGGGTTCCAGCGTTTCACCACCGACTGGCGCCAGGTGATCGCCGATCCCGAGGTCAAGGTGGTGGACGTCGCCGCGCCGAACGGGATGCATCTGGAGATCAATCGGGCCGCGCTCCAGGCGGGAAAGCACGTCCTCTGCGAGAAGCCGGTCGGCCGCGAGCCTCGGGAGACCTTGGAGAGCTACGCCGCCGCGCGCAAGGCCGGAACGGTCACCTTCGTCGGCTACAACTACCGGTGGGCGCCGCTGGTGCAGTACGCGCGCAAGCTCGTCGCCGAAGGCAAGCTCGGGAAGCTCACGCACTATCACGGCCGCTTTTTGAACGGATACGCCGGCGATCCGCTCGGTTTCCTCTCCTGGCGCTTCGAACAGGCGCAAGGGCTAGGCACCCTGGGCGATCTCATGTCCCACGCGATCGACATGGCGCACATGATGGCCGGTCCGATCGAGTCGCTCACGGCCGATCAGGAGATCTTCATCAAGCGGCGGCCCATCCAGCAGCCCGGCAGCGGCACCCACTACGACAGAGGCCGCAGCGATGGCCCGATGGGTGACGTGACCAACGAGGACTACGTGAGCGCCCTGGTCCATTTCCAGAACGGCGCGCGCGGCCTGCTCGAATCCTGCCGGGTGATCAACGGCGCCAAGTGCGACATGTCCTTCGAGCTGCACGGAACGAAGGGCGCGGTGAAGTGGAATTTCGAGAGGATGAACGAGCTGCAGCTGCAGTTCCGGCGGGACGACGATCTTGCCCAGGAGGGCTACACCACGATCCTCTCCGGGCCCGCGCATCCGTATCACCGGCATTTCAACCCGGGCCCGGGCATCAGCCTCGGGTACGACGACCTCAAGGTCATCGAGGCGTACGAGTTCCTCTCCTCGGTCGCCTCGGGCAAGCAGGGTGAACCGGGCTTCCGGGAGGCGGCGGCGGTCGCCCGGGTGCAGCAGGCGATCATCCGCTCGTGGGAGTCGAAGCGGTGGGAGACGGTCGAGAAGGAGTAAGGAGGCACGCATGATCCGGGTGGCCAACGCGCCCTGCTCGTGGGGCGTGATCGAGAACGTGGAAGGCGAGCGCGGCGGCTACGCCCGCGTGCTCGACGAGATGCACGAGGCGGGCTACGCCGGCACCGAGCTCGGGGATTGGGGCTTCATGCCCACCGATCCGCGCGCCCTGCGGCGCGAGCTCGACAGCCGGCAACTGAAGCTCCTCGCCTCCTGGGTGAGTGTCCACCTGCACGATCCGTCGCGCCTGGGGGCGGACGAGGCCGACGTGCTGCGCACCGCGCGCCAGCTGGCCGAGGTTGGCGGGCCGGACAACCTGGTGGTCCTCGGCAACGACCCGTACACCGATGCCCTGCGAACGCTCATGGCCGGGCGCATCCTTCCCGAGCACGGAATGAACGAGGCGCAGTGGCGCACGTTCGCGGACAGCGCGAATCGGATCGCGCGGACCGTGAAGAAGGAGACCGGGCTACGCACCGTCTTCCACCATCACATCGGCACCTGGGTGGAGACCCCGGAGGAGACTGCCCGGTTCTTGTCCATGACCGATCCCGAGGTCCTCGGGCTCTGCTTCGACACCGGCCACTACCGGTTCGGAGGAGGCGATGCAGTCGAGGGCGTCCGGCGGCATGCAGACCGGATCTGGCACGTCCACTTCAAGGACCACGACCCGAAGGTCGCGACGCGGTCGAGGCGCGAGGGCTGGAATGCCGTCAAGTCGGTCGAGAACGGCGTCTTCTGCGAGCTCGGCAAGGGCGACGTGGACTTCAAGGGCATCGCCGCCGAGCTCGTGCGCCGCGGCTACCGCGGCTGGATCGTGGTGGAGCAGGACGTGCTGCCGGGGATGGGAAGTCCAAAAGAAAGCGCCCGCCGCAACCGCGAGTACCTGAGGAATATCGGGCTCTGAGGCCGCACATGGGTCCTTCGCAATCCGCCCCTCCTCCCGCAGAACGCCGCGCGCTCGACGTCATCTGCCTCGGCCGCCTGGCCGTGGACCTCTACGCCCAGCAGCTCGGGGCGCGCCTCGAGGATGTGGCGAGCTTCGCCAAGTACCTGGGCGGCTCTTCCGCGAACATCGCCTTCGGCTGCGCCCGGCTGGGGCTCCGTACCGCGATGGCCTCGCGCGTCGGCGACGATCACATGGGGCGATTTCTCACCGAGACCCTCGCCGCCGAGGGATGCGACGTCTCCCACGTCTCGATCGATCGTGATCGCCTCTCGGCGCTGGTCCTGCTCGGCATCCGCGATCGCGAGACGTTTCCGCTCGTCTTCTACCGCCAGGACTGCGCCGACATGGCGGTGCGCGACGAGGACGTGGAGGAGCCGTTCATCGCCTCCAGCCGGGCCTTCCTGGTCACCGGCACCCACCTCTCCACCGAGCACGTGCACCGGGTGAGCTCGCTCGCGATCGATCGTGCCCGCCGCCACGGCGTCGCGACGGTCCTCGACATCGACTACCGTCCGGTGCTCTGGGGACTCACGCAACCGGCGGCGGGAGAGCAGCGATTCGTCCGCAGCGATCGGGTCACCGCCCACTTGCAGCAAATGCTGCCCCGCTTCGACGTCGTCGTTGGAACCGAGGAGGAGTTCCGCATCGCCGGCGGCCGCGAGGACCTGGTCGATTCCCTTCGCGCCGTTCGCGCGCTCACGCCCGCGGTGCTGGCGGTGAAGCTCGGCGCGCGGGGCTCCGCAGTGTTCGACGGCGAGGTCCCGTCCCGCATCGAGGAGGAGCACGTGGTTCCCGGCTTCCCGGTGAGGGTGATGAACGTCCTCGGCGCCGGCGACGCGTTCATGGCCGGGCTCCTCAAGGGCTGGCTCAGCAGCGCGAGCTGGCGCGAGGCGGCGCGGATGGCGAACGCCTGCGGCGCGCTGGTGGTGGCGCGGCACGCATGCTCTGCGTCGATGCCCACGCCGGATGAGCTCGAGTACTTCATGGGCCGGCCCGGCCTCGATCGACCCGACCAGGACGTGCAGCTCGCCCGTCTCCACCGGGTGAGCCGCAAGCGCGGGCGCTGGGATGACCTCGCCGTGCTCGCGTTCGATCACCGCGCCCAGTTCAAGGACCTCGCGCAGGAGGCCGGCGCGGCGGAATCGCGCATTCCGGAGTTGAAGGGGCTGCTGGTGCGCGCCGCCGCCGGGACGGAGCAGGCCCTGGGGCTGCAGGGACACGTCGGCGCGCTCCTGGACGACACGTACGGCGAGGATGCTCTCTTCGCCGCCAGCGGGCGCGGCTGGTGGGTCGGGCGCCCGGTGGAAGTGCCTGGCTCGCGGCCGCTGCAGTTCGAGGGTGGCCGCTCGATCGGGACCCGTCTGACGAGCTGGCCCCGCGATCACGTGGTGAAGTGTCTCGTCCGCTTCCATCCCGATGACCCTGCCGTTCTGCGGGCAGAGCAGGAGACCCAGCTGCGTGCCTTGTACGGCGCCGTGCAGGAGAGCGGCCACGAGTTGCTCCTCGAGGTGATCCCTCCCACCGAGCCCCCTTGCGACGACCGGACCATCGCGCGCGCGCTCGACCGCATCTACGAGATCGGCATCTACCCGGAGTGGTGGAAGCTCGCCCCGATGAGCCGCGAGAGCTGGAAGCAGGTGGACGATCTCGTCGCGCGGCGCGACCCCTGGTGCCGCGGCGTCCTCGTCCTCGGCCTGAACGCGCCCATCGAGGAGCTCGCCGCGGGTTTCCGCGAGGCCGCGCTGTCCGATTCCTGCCGCGGATTCGCCGTCGGACGGACCATCTGGCAGGAGCCGAGCCGGGACTGGCTCGCGGGCCAGATCGGCGACGCCGAGCTGATCGCGCGGGTGCGAGCGAGCTTCGAAACGCTCATCCGCGCCTGGCGCTCGTCGCGCGAGAGGCGAAAGGAGGCGACGGCATGAGCACGATCCGGCTGACCGCTGCCGAGGCTGTGGTGCGCTACCTCGCCTCCCAGCGGGTCGAGACCCCGCAAGGCCCGGCTCCCCTCTTCGGCGGGGTCTTCGCGATCTTCGGGCACGGCAATGTCGCGGGCCTGGGCGAGGCCTTGTACCGGCATCGGGAGACGCTGCCCACCTTGCGCGCGCACAACGAGCAGGGGATGGCGCACGCCGCGATCGCGTTCGGGAAGGCCCACATGCGCCGGCGCATGATGGCTGCGACGACCTCGATCGGCCCCGGCGCGACGAATCTGGTGACCGCCGCGGCCACCGCGCACGTGAACCGGCTCCCCGTCCTCTTCCTGCCGGGCGACGTATTCGCCTCCCGCGCCCCGGACCCGGTCCTCCAGCAGGTGGAGGACTTCCACGATGCCACGGTGACCGCGAACGACTGCCTGCGTCCAGTGTCGCGCTACTTCGACCGCATCGTTCGCCCCGAGCAGCTCGTGGTCGCGCTCCCCCGCGCCCTCCAGGTGCTGACGGATGCGGCGCTCTGCGGCCCGGTGACGCTTGCGATGCCGCAGGACGTGCAGACGATGGCCTGGGAGTACCCGGCGGACTTGTTCGAGCAGCGCACCGTCCGGTTCCGTGCGCAGCCGCCGGCAGACGACGAGCTCGCCGCCGCGGCCGAGGCGCTGCGGCGCGCGAAGCGGCCCCTCATCGTCGCCGGAGGCGGCGCGCTCTACGCCCTCGCGAGCGATACCCTGCGCCGCTTTGCCGAGGCGCACGGCATTCCGGTTTGCGAGACGCAAGGCGGAAAGGGCGCGCTCTCCTGGGACCATCCGCTTCAGCTCGGCGCCGTCGGGGTCACGGGTTCGCCCAGCGCCAACGAGCTCGCGCGCGACGCGGATCTCGTGCTGGCGGTGGGCAGCCGACTGTCTGATTTCACGACCGGTTCGCACAGCTTGTTCGGCCAGGCAAAGCTCGTCGGGCTCAACGTCAATGCCTTCGACGCGACGAAGTGGCATGCCCTGCCCTTGCAGGCCGACGCACGGCTCGGGCTCGAAGCGCTCGCTGGACGTCTCTCCGGCTGGAAGGCGGACGAGGCATGGACCGTCCGTGCCCGCAAGGCCGCAGCGGCCTGGCGCGACGCGGTCGCCGCGCTCACCTCGCGCCGCGACGTCGCCCTGCCCTA
>VBKQ01000125.1:0-9891 GCA_005879505.1 Deltaproteobacteria bacterium | reverse complement strand
TACGGCTACTCCTGCATGGGGTACGAGATCGCCGGCGGGCTGGGCGTGAAGCTCGCGCATCCGGACCGCGAGGTTATCGTGATGGTCGGCGACGGCAGCTACCTGATGCTCAATTCGGAGATCGCGACCTCGGTCCTGCTCGGCAAGAAGATCATTGTCGTGGTGCAGGACAATCACGGGTACGGCTGCATCAACCGGCTCCAGCAGGAGGTCGGCGGCGAGCCGTTCAACAACCTGTTCAAGGACTGCGTACAGGGTCCGTCGGGACCGCCGGCCATCGACTTCGCCAAGCACGCCCAGTCCATGGGAGCGATCGGCGAAAACGTGAAGACCATCGGAGAGCTCGAGGCTGCCCTCGCGCGGGCACGCGCCGCCGATCGGACGTCCGTGATCTGCATCGAGACGGATCCGCGGCGGACCACCGAGGACGGGGGTTGCTGGTGGGAGGTCGCCGTTCCCGAGGCCTCGCCGAGCGACAAGGTGCGGCGCGCGCGGGATGAGTACGAGAGCGCGAAGAAGGGACAGAGGGCATGAGCCTGCTGGTGAAGGGCACGCGCGAGGGCCGCCAGATCGTGGACGTGAAGCCTGACGCGTCCGGCCTTCGTTACGTCGGCTTTTCCGCCCATCGCCTGGCCGAGGGCGAAACCCTCGAGCTTGCCGCCCCCCGCGGCCGCGAGCTCTGCGCCGTGGTGCTCGAGGGCGTCGTGACGATCCGCTCCGGCGATGCCGCGTTCGAGCGAATCGGCAAGCGCCGGAGCGTCTTCGAAGACCTCCCTCCATTCGCGGTCTACTTGCCCGGCACTGCGCCCCTCTCGGTGACGGCCCACTCCGCCGCGGAGATCGCCATCGGCACCGCTCCCGGCGCGGGCAGCCTCCCGCCGCGCCTGATCGCGCCCGAGACGATGAAGCGCTCCGTGCGGGGCAAAGAGCTGAACACCCGGTACGTGACCGACATCCTGCCGGAATCCCAGCCCGCGGACAGCCTCCTCGTCGTCGAGGTGAAGACCCCGACCGGGCACTCCTCGAGCTACCCCCCGCACAAGCACGACCGGCTCGAGCCACCGGAGGAGACGCTGCTGGAAGAGACGTACTACCACCGTCTCGATCCGCCCCAGGGATTCGTCTTCCAGCGCGTTTACACCGACTCGCGCGACATCGACGAGTCTCACGCGGTCGAGGACCACGACGTCGTGGTGGTGCCGCGCGGGTACCATCCCGTCGTCGTTCCCTGGGGCTACCGGAGCTACTACCTGAACGTGATGGCCGGTCCGAAGCGCGCCTGGCATTTCAAGAACGACCCGGCGCACGAGTGGATCATCAAGTGAAGCGAAGGATGAAAAGATGAGTCAGCCCGCAGAGCGCGTGGTTCCCGCCGATCAGCCGAGGCCGATCGGCCACTTCATCGCAGGTCAGCCGCGGCCCGGTCAGAGCGGCCGTGCCTCCGACGTCTTCAATCCCGCAACCGGCGCGATCACCGGCCGGGTGGCGCTGGCGAACGGCGCCGAGGTAGAGGCGGCCGTGGCCGCCGCGCACAGGGCATTCCGCCCCTGGGCGGAAACCTCGCCCCTCAAGCGCGCGCGGGTGATGTTCAGGTTCAAGGAGCTGATCGAGCGGGATCTCGATCGCCTGGCGGCCATCATCACCTCCGAGCACGGCAAGGTGCTATCCGACGCGAAAGGCGAGGTGCAGCGTGGCCTCGAGGTGGTGGAGTTCGCCACCGGCATCCCCGAGCTGCTCAAGGGCGAGTACACCGAGCAGGTCGCCACCGGCATCGACGCCTGGAGCGTCCGCCAGCCCCTGGGCGTCTGCGCCGGGATCACGCCCTTCAACTTTCCCGCGATGGTGCCGATGTGGATGTTCCCCATGGCCATCGCCTGCGGGAACACTTTCGTGCTCAAGCCTTCCGAGCGCGATCCGTCCGCTTCCCTGCGGCTCGCGGAGCTCTTCAAGGAAGCGGGGCTTCCCGACGGCGTCTTCAACGTCGTGCACGGCGACAAGGTGGCGGTAGACGCGCTGCTGATGCATCCCAACGTCGCGGCGTTGAGCTTCGTCGGCTCGACGCCCATCGCGCGATACATCTATGCGACGGGGACGGCGCAGGGGAAACGCGTGCAGGCGTTGGGCGGCGCGAAGAACCACGCGGTGGTGATGCCGGACGCCGACATCGACAACGCCGCTGACGCGCTGATGGGGGCCGCTTACGGGTCGGCGGGCGAGCGCTGCATGGCCATCTCGGCGGTCGTGGCAGTGGGCGAGGCAGGCGACAAGCTCGTGGAAAAGCTGACCCCGAAGGTGAAGGCGATCAAGGTGCGCGACGGCTGCGATCCCGCGGCGGAGATGGGGCCGGTCGTGACCGGCCAGCACCGCGAGAAGATCCTCGGCTACATCGAGGACGGCGTGAAGTCGGGCGCAAAGCTGCTGGTCGACGGCCGGGGCCTGACGATCCCCGGCCGCGAGAAGGGCTTCTTCCTCGGCGGCTCGCTGTTCGACAGGGTGACGCCGGAGATGCGGATCTACAAGGAGGAGATCTTCGGCCCGGTGCTCGTCGTCCTGCGGGCCCCGGATCTGGCCACGGCGCTCGACCTGGTGAACAAGCACGAGTACGGCAACGGCACGGCGATCTTCACCCGCGACGGCGCGACAGCGCGCGAGTTCGCGCACCGGGTGCAGGTCGGAATGGTAGGCGTGAACGTGCCCATTCCGGTGCCGATGGCCTTCCACAGCTTCGGCGGCTGGAAGCAGAGCCTGTTCGGCGACCACCACGCGCACGGGCCGGAGGCGGTCCGCTTCTACACGCGCGGGAAGGCGATCACGCAGCGCTGGCCGACGACGCCGATCGGACCGGCGTTCTCGATGCCGACGCTGAGCTGACCTGGCCGCGCCCCCCGCGCCCGCGCTCCGGCCTACGCCGCGCGATCGCGATCGGAGGGATCTGGCTCCGCCACGCGAAGCTCGTGGCGCGCGCCGTCCGGGGTGATGAACGTGAACCCGACGACGCGGTCGCCGTGCGTTTTCCCCAGGTGCTTCAGAGCCTCCTCGAAATCGCGCGCGAGCCCCGTGGGCACGCCCAGCTCGCGCAGTGTCTTGATCGCTTCCTTCTCTTTCTTCGTCATGATCTTCCACGCTCCCTTTGTTCTCCATCGTGCTTCTCGAGGGATCCACAACGGGTCCCCTTCCGGCACGAAGCATGTGGTCGGTTCCCCCTGGCGTCCAATCGATTGATCGGTGGGGTGCGATTACTTATGGTTATGGGATGGAGATTCGCCTTCTTCGCTCATTCCAGGCACTTGCCGAGCAGGGCCACTTCGGACGGGCTTCCCGGGCCCTGCATCTCTCCCAACCTGCGCTCACCAAGCAGATTCACCAGCTGGAGGAGGAGGTGGGTTCGCCTCTCTTCGTCCGCGGTCGCCGTGGCGCGCAGCTCACCCGCGTCGGTCGCCTGTTCGCCGACGACGTCGCACCCTTGGTCCGCCACGCCGACAGGGTGCTCGATCGCGCCCGTCGGGCGGCCCGTGGCGACGTAGGCGAGTTGCGCCTCGGCTTCGGCATCGCGACGCGCCTGATCGTCCCACGGCTGGTGTCGGCCTTCCGACAAGCTCACCCGCAAGTGCACGTCACCCTCGAAGACATGTCCTCGCCGGCGCAGCTCGATGCGCTCGAGCGCGGCTCCCTCGATGTCGGTTTCGTGCGGCTTCCCATCGACCGGCCCCTCGCGCACATCCCGGTGGTGGAGGACCGCCTCGTGCTCGCGGTACCGGCCAGCCGCCGTGAGGAGCTGGCGCGGCTCCCACCGCGGCAACTGCGCGACGAGCCATTCATCGAGCTGGCCCAGTCCCGCTCCCCGAGCTTCTACGCGCACGTCCTCAGGGTGGCGGCTCGCTACGGCTTCCGCCCGCGCGTGGTCCAGTCGGCGAGCGAGTCGTTCACCGTGCTCGCCCTGGTCGCGGCAGGGATGGGCATCGCCATCGTTCCCAGCGGATCGACGGAGACGCGCGTCGAAGGCGTCGCCTACCTGCCGCTCGCAGTGCCGGAAGCGCGGTGGCGGGTCGGCGCCGCTTGGGTCTCGAGCACGCCCAGCTCCGTGCGCGATGTCTTTCTCAGGCTGCTCCGCGAGTCGCTCGCCCGCGGCGGCGCGCAATCCCATGCAGGCGGCGGCCCGCCTCGAACACAGCGCGGCGAACGCCTATGAGCGATCTGCGCAGTTGCGCACGCGCGCGCCCGCTCGCAGCAGCACCAGCGCAAGGATCAGCAGCGAGGGGACCGGCGCCGTCTGACAGCCGCCCGCATGCCCGGCCATCTCCGGCAGGATGAAATCGCGGGAAGAAGCGTCGACCCGGACGGCGCGCGCATATTGCTGACACTGCGCATCGCCCGACGAGGCGACGCCGGCCACGTACTCGCGGCCGTCCAGTTGGTACAGCACCGGAGCGCCCGAGTCGGTCAGGCAGGTCTGCGACGGCGCTCCCTGGAGGGTGAGCTTCTGCGCGTCGAGAGCGGAGATCCGCGCCGTCCCGGTGCGCTTGAGCGGCGGATCCGTATCCGTGCTCGAAGTAGTACCAAAGCCGATCAGGCGCACCGTCGACCCTGCGATCGCCGGATCGAGCGGTTGCTCCATCAGTGGCAGCGGCTCCACCGGCGCGCGTTCGACCAGTTCGACGAGTCCGATGTCGTCCTGCAATCCGATGAAGCTGAACCGGGGATGGATGACGGTGCGCGCGACTTGCAGCCGCTGGCCGCCGGCTGAAGGGCGAGTGCCCAGGTAGACCTGGGAAGGAGTCATCAGCTGCAGGCAGTGCGCGGCGGTGAGGACCCATCGGTCGCCCACCACCGTTCCCGTGCAGTACGCCTGTCCCGAGGACAACAGCGCGACGACCGCGGAGTCGCCCTCGTCCACCGTGCCGCTGGTGATGTCCGAGGAGAGCTCCACGGTCGTCCGGCTGTCACCCGCTGCGCACGCGCCGACCGAAATCAGCAGGCTCGCGCCGAGCGGGCGAATCGCGGTTCGCACCCGGCGCTCACCAGCATTCGATGGTGCAGCCGAAGCCGAACTGCCAGCCGTTCCGGTACGAGATGCCGCAGTCCATCCATACGTTCCTGACGCCCCTGCTGCAGATGTAGTGGGCCTGGTTCGTGCAGATCCAGGTTCCACCCGTGATGCACGCCAACCAACCGATGATGAGGATGACGAACACCACGCAGGGACCGCAGTAGGGACGCTCGCCCGTCGCCATCGAGGCGGCCAGGGTGGGGTCCGCGAGCACCGCGAAGAGACCGATCGCGGTGTTTCCCACGAAGCGCGCCACTTCGGCCGGATCGTGGGCGCCGGTGAGCTCCACCTTCGACTTTCCTCCCGGGGTCTCGATGGTCAGCTCCGTCCGGTCCGCGTTCCAGGAAAGCGAGGCTGCATTCGTGCCATCCGCGAGCGCGACACGATTGCCCTCGGTCTTCAGCTCCAGCACCTTGCCGCTCGCCAGCTTCAGGCTCACCGATCCTTCGCTGAGGATCAGCGCCGGATCGATCGATGCCTCATCGGGCGCCATCAGCTGATCGACCGAGCCCTTCGCGCTGCTGGCGAATTCCTCGTGCGAAAAGCTCTTCTCGGTGATCTGCCCGGCCGGATCGGTGACGCGGATGAACACCGTGCCCGATGCCGGTGCGCCCCCGCAGCCGACGGTGGCGTGCAGGAAACAGGCGATGGTCAAAAGCGCAACCTGCGAGGAATACGTTCTGTAGATCGGCATCTTCATTCCACCCTCCTTCAAAGGCGGCACCCGAGAAAACGCTGGGGATGTCGCGCGCACCGGATACCTCGCGCGCAGGCCGGACCGGTCTTACATCGTCTTACTTCGCGGAGACCGCGCGGAGCTGCGAGTCGGGCTCGCCGGGCGGCCAGCTTCTGCGCACCGCCGCCGTCACCTCCGGAGCGATGCGATACCGCCCGTCGGGACCCTCGACGAACGCGTCGCGCGCGAGCACGGCGCCGAGCGACTCGCGCAGACGCGTGAGCGCCACATAGATCGAGTTGCGGTGGCGAAGCGGGTGGTACTCGGTGCCGCCCCACACCTCGCGGTACAGATCCTCGACACTCATGCCGGCGGCGCCGGCGCACGCGAGGTGCTCGAGGATTTGCCGCTGCTGGGGCGGAAGGGGCAGCTCGCCGTGCTCCCCGCGTACGCGACCGCGATCGAGCTCCAGGGTGAGATCGAAATGCGCGGGAGGATCCTCGCCTGCGTCGAGGATCCACGCTCGTCCACCCTGCTTGGTGAGGCACGTTGCAGGCCGGTCGAGCCCCAGCCGCGAGATCCTGGCTGCGAGCGGCCGGATCGCTCCGGCCGGACCGGGGCCGACGTCCACGCCGGCGCGGGCGCAGGCGCGCCGGAGCGCCTCGTCCCTGAGCTCGGGAACGGCCTGCGTCCAGGCAGCGCCGAGCTCCGCCGAGCACTTCTGGAGGTCGCCCGCCCGCTCCGCGACGAAGGCGCGAACCAGGTGCGCGCAAATCAGCAGCGGGAGATAGCCGTTCCGCTCCGCCACGGACGCGCCGCTCGCGATCGCGGAGATCGCTTCGCCGGACCGGCCCAACCGGGCCCGGGCCTCGCCGCTCACGAGCTGCACGCGGGCGAGCTCGTAGAGCGCACCGGCGCGGCGGTACCAGGGTTCCGCGCGCGCGGCGGCGGTTTCGGCTTTTGCCAGATTGCCGCGCTCGAGCGCACGTTCCGCGGAGCGCAACCACGCATACGCATGCGCGGCCCGGAATCCGCCGCGTGGAGGCGGGCCGTCCCGGGGATCGAGCGCCCACGCCTCGATCCGCGCCAGCGGCGACCGCCAGGCGCCCGAAAGCGCCAGCCGGCTTCGTTCCGCCGCCTCGCTGCGCTCCCCGCGCGCCTCGCAAAGCAGAGCGAAATCCATCTCGCACGTCGGCCGGAGCACGCCGAGCCCGGGCTCGGCGGCAATCCCGGCGGCGATGCGGATGAACTCCTCGGCGCGCTCGAGCTGGCCGAGCCCGATTGCGCATCGGGCGAGGTAGTGCGCGACACGGGCGCGGAAGATCCGATCCGCGCGCCGATCGAGCGCGCGGAATGCGGGCTCTCCGATCTGCATCGCCTCCTTCATCTCGCCGCGCCGGAAGAGGATCCCCGCCCGGAAGAGGACCGCCGTTCCCTGGGCAAGGCCGCGGTCGTCGCGGGACGTCCGGCCGCTGGTCTCGCGGGCGGCGACCTCGGTCGCCCGGTCGATCTGATCGAGTCCCATCAGCGCGGCGATCTCGACGATCGGCACGAGGATGTCGACCGCGGCGTCGCCGCGCAGCCGGTAAGCTTCGCGCGCCTTCCGGGCCCAGGAGAGGGCGCGATCGTGGCGCTCCTCCAGCAGATACGAAAAACCCAGGGAGACGGCCCGGCGCCCTTCCAGGCTCGGGACGGAACGCGTGCGGTGTGCGAGTCGCAACAAGGTACGCCGCGCGCCGTGCAGGTCGCCGCGCAGGACCGCGAGATCGGCGAGGCCTTCCTCGAGGGCGACTCCGGCGCTGGACGGGTTCAGCGAGCGGGCCCGCTCCAGCTCCTGCGTGGCGTTGGCCGGCTCCCCGGCGCGCACCAGTGCTTCGGCGCTGAGGATGCAGCGCCGATAGTCGAGCGGCGCCGGAAGGTCGAGCGCGGCGAGGCCATCGAGCGTACGGCGTGCGGCCTCGAAGTCGCCCCAGCGCAGCTGCTCGCGGGCGAGCGCTAGAAGGGCATCGTTTGCGACCGCCGGCTCGCCTCGGGCGATCTCGCCGAGAGCTCGCTCGAGAGCCGCCGGCGAGGCGGCCGCGCGCGCCGCGACATGCCCGCGCAGCAATGCGAGCGCCTCCGGTCCACGTCCCCGCTGTGCCGTGGCGCGGCAGGCGAGCAGCAGCGCGTCGGGATCGTCGGGGGCCGCGGCTAGAACACGGCGTGCGAGGTCCTCCACTGCCTCCCAGATGGGCGGAGCGGGCGCCCCCACCAGGGACCGCACGGGGCCGATCATGCGTGGCGGCAGCGAGACGCGATCGCCCTCGCGCGCAACCAGCGCGCGCCGGGAGAGCAGGAGCAAGCTCTCTTGCGTCCTCCCGCCGCAAACCATGGCGAGATCGACGTCGCGCAGCGGAGTCTCGGCGGCGAGCAGCACGAAGAGGATCCTGCCTGCCTCTGAAGGCAAGGCGTCGATGGCATGACCGAGCCCGACCATCGGATCGCTGCCCGCGGCGGAGCCGGCCGCGACGGCCAGCTGGAGCGCGAGCGGATTGCCCCCGGAAGCGCGGATCGCCTCATCCTGCAACGACCGTCCGCGCCGCTTCTCGAGAGCGGCGATCAGCTCGCGGCATGCCGGCGCATCGAGTGGAGGGACCTCGAAGGACGCCGCGTCGCCGTGCTCGGCCCAGGCCCGCAAGGCACCATGGCGGGAAAAGACCGCCTCCCGGGACACGATGACGATGCGGCACCGCGGCCGCGGCCGGCCAGGTGGCGCGAACGCCTCGAGCACGGCGGCGACGGTATCGAGAGCGGCATCTTCCGCATCGTCCCAGACCAGCGTGCAGGCGGCAGAGCCAAGCAGCGTGGAGAGAGCGGAGACCAGCCGGCTCGACTCGACCGGAGGGTATCTGCGGCCGAGGGCGCGGCCGGTGCGTTCGAGCAGACCTCGCGCACCCTCGACGCCGGCCAGCGATGCTTGAGCGGCCGGCTCCACGCGGCCGGCCACCGCTTCGCGCTCCACGACCTGGCGGACCAGCGCCGTCTTCCCGATCCCCAGTGGGCCGACGACCGCGACCACCGCATGCGCACGGATGAGCTGCGCGAGCTCCGCGGCTACTCGTTCGCGACCGATCAGCTCGCAGCCAGTGCCGCTCCAGGATGCGCTCGACCCAGCCAAGCGGCCTCCCTGCGGAGGATTCCGCGTACGCGATCCTGGACGGTCGGGGCGCAGGCGTCCATCGGTCATCTGTCGGTCGCCGGCGCGCGAATCCGGTCCGCGCGCCGGCGTAAGGCATCACTTCGGGACTTGCGCCCGAACCTCGATGCTGGAGAACCAGGCCGCCAGATTCGCGATGTCGGAATCGTTGAGGGTCTTGGCGATCACGTTCATGATTTCGTTGGTCCGCTTCTTCTTCCGATAGGCCTTGAGCTGCGCCACCAGGTACTGCTCCGGCTGGCCCGCGAGGTGGGGCGCGTCGGGCACCTTGCTGATACCGTCGGGTCCGTGGCAGACGATACACGTGGCGGCCGCCTTCGCCTGTCCAGCCGCCGCGTCCCCGGCTTCTGCCGCACGAGGAACGGCCAGGAGCGAAAGCAGGAGCGCGTCCCACGCAAGTCGCAGTCGCATCTGCGGACGCCTATTCGCCGACGTAGGTGATCCGGTAGATGGCGCCCGCGAAGTCGTCCGAGACGAGCAGCGACCCGTCACGCATGACGGCCACGTCGGCTGGCCTGCCTCGATACTGCTTCGTCTCCGGATCGAGCCACCCTTCGGCGAACACCTCGGCCTTGTCGGCTGACCCGTTCGCCTTGAGCGAGACGAACATCACCCGCGCCCCGATCGGGGTGGTCCGGTTCCAGGAGCCGTGCTCCGCGATGAAGATGCCGTTCTGGTACTTCTGCGGGAACTTCGTGCCCGTGTAGAAGGTCATCCCCAGATCGGCAGCGTGTGGCGCCATCTCCAGCTCGGGAAAGACGGCGTCGGCGGGCGGTTTGGCGTCCTTGTACTCGGCGGTCCGCGTCTTCCCGCCGCCGTACCAGGGGAAGCCGAAATGCAAGCCCGCCTTGGTGGCGCGGTTCAGCTCGCCGGGAGGCTGGTCGTCACCCATCCCGTCGACCTGGTTGTCCGTGAACCAGAGCTCGCCGGTCTTGGGGTTGAAGTCCATTCCCACCGAGTTGCGAACGCCGC
>VBKQ01000124.1 GCA_005879505.1 Deltaproteobacteria bacterium | reverse complement strand
CGGTAGAACTCCAGTCCCGGCACGGTAAGCTCCTCGGCGATGTTGCGGAAGTAGCGGTGGCGCCGCCCGGCGACCGCGATCTCGTCGAAGCCGAAGACACCGTGCGCGAGCACGATCGGGTGGCGCAGGTGCGGAACGCGCCGGACCGGAACGCGCTTGCGCAGGCGGGCGCGCCGCACCCAGGCGCGGACGAGGAGCGCGCCGCCGGCCAGCACCAGCAGCGCGACGATGACGAGAGGGATCCAGTTCGTCATGTGCGTCAGGGAAGCATCCTTCGTGCCACGGTGGCCTCGCGGATGCGCGAGCGGCGTATGATTCCACCATGGCAAACGGCGCGCTCTCGCACATCCGCGTCCTCGATCTGAGCCGCGTACTGGCAGGACCGTGGGCGACCCAGGTGCTCGCCGACCTCGGAGCGGAAGTGATCAAGGTCGAGCGGCCCGGCACGGGCGACGACACGCGCGGGTGGGGCCCGCCCTGGCTCCGCGAGGAGAGCGGCGAGTCCGCCTACTTCGTCAGCACCAACCGCGGGAAGAGGTCGGTCACCATCGACATCGCCCGCCCGGAGGGCCAGGAGATCGTCCGCCGGGTGGCGGCGCAGTCGGACGTGCTGGTCGAAAACTACAAGGCCGGCACGCTCGACCGCTACGGCCTCGGCCCTGGACCTCTCATGGTCCTCAATCCGCGCCTGATCTACTGCTCGATCACCGGATTCGGCCAGACGGGACCCTACCGGGAGAGGGCTGGATACGACTTCCTCGTCCAGGCGATGGGCGGGCTGATGAGCATCACCGGCGAACCAGCTGGCGAGCCGATGAAGGTCGGCGTTGCCATCACCGACATCCTCACCGGCATGTACGCGGCGACGGCGATCCTCGCGGCGCTCGCGCACCGGGAGCGGAGCGGCCGAGGCCAGCACATCGATCTCGCGCTGCTGGATGTGCAGGTGGCGATGCTCGCCAATCATGCGGAGAATTATCTTCTCACTCGAAAGCCGACGGAGCGGCTCGGCAACGCGCATCCCAGCATCGTCCCTTATCGCGCCTTCGCCACCAGGGACGGTCACATCGTGGTGGCGGTCGGCAACGACGGGCAATTCGCGCGCCTCTGCGAGGTCGCGGGCATTCCAGAGCTGGCGAGCGATGCGAAATTCGCCACGAACGCCGCGCGCGTCCGCAATCGCGCGAAGCTCGAGGCGAAGCTTTCGCAGATCATCGCCCGCCGCGACAGCCGCGACTGGATCGGCGCGCTCGAGGCAGCCACCGTGCCCTGCGGCCCGATCAACGACCTCGCGCAGGTCTTCGCGGATCCGCAGGTTCGCCAACGGGGAATGGAGATCGACGCGCCGCACCCTCTTGCGGGCAAGGTCCCGATGGTGAGGTCGCCCATCCGTCTGTCGGAGAGCCCGGCTCGGAGTGACATTCCTCCTCCGCTGCTCGGACAACATACCGCCGAGGTGCTGAAGGGCCTGCTGCGCATGGACGACGACGAGGTGGATGCCCTGCGCGCGAAGGGCGTCGTCTGAGGAGGAGGGGCTACCCCTCCCCGCCGCTCTCGCCGTCCGAGAATGACGTCTGGTGCGGGTTCGGCGGCAGGTTGAGCACCGGCGAGGGGAACAGGTCGACGATGTAGTCGACGATGTCCTTGACGGAGATGACGCCGACGGGCCGGCCATCAGCATCGGTGAGCGGTACGTGCCTGTATCCGCCCACGTGCATCAGCTTGAGCGCCCAGGCGATGCGGTCATCGGGGTGCAGCGTTTCCGGATCGCGGGTCATGAAATCGGCGACGCGTTCCTTGCTCCAGTCCAGCGACCGCAAAGCGACCCTGGTGAGAAGGTCGCGCTCGGTGAAGATGCCGGCGAGCTTTCCGGCCAGGTCGACCACCAGCACGCAGCCGATGTGCCTGGCCTGCAGCGTTTCCACCACCTCCTGCAGGGTGGCGTCCGTCCTCACCGTGATCGGCGCCCCGAGCCCGAGCGCCCGGATGTCCTCCGTCGCGATGGCGCGCTCGATCAAGGGCCGTGGGGGAGTACCTTCAGTCCCGGATGCTTCCATGGGGCCCTCCTTCCCCAGCCCTTGAATCTACACGCGACGCGGGCTGGTGACGAGCCTGGGGGCCCCCGGTCATCCTTCCCCCGCCCTCCGGGGGCGGCTCAGCCCCGCCTGCGCGAGCGCCGGCGAGCCGCGGAGCGCCTGGGCTTTTTGTCCAGCTCCTCGTCCCAGATCACCGCCTCGACGTTGTGGCCGTCGGGATCGAGGACGAACGCCGCATATCCGTATTCCTCGCGCATCCCGGGTGGCCCGTTGTCCTTTCCGCCGGCGGCCATCGCGGCGCGGTAGAAGGCATCGACGGCGGACTTGTCGCCGGCGTGGAATGCGACGTGGGTGGGCGTGCCGACCTTCCCTTTCGTCACCCAGAAGTCGTGCCGGCCGCCCTGGACGAACCCGAACGCGTCGTCGTACTCCCTGTCCATCTCGTATCCCAACGGCGCCAGCGCCTTCTCGTAGAACCTCCGGCTGGCGCGCGCATCGCTGCAGCGGAGGCTGATGTGCTCGATCATGCCGTTGGCGTACGCCGCGCCGGCCGGCATCGCAAGAGCGATCAGGCTGCGGCAGCTGTGGCTCGTTGCTCGACCGCGCCGTAGATCCTCGCGGTCATCCAGGTCAGCACGAACGTGCAAGCGGCGAGCAATATCGTGAGCGCCGCATACTGCGGCCAGGAGCACGACTTTCCCCAACGCGCCTCGAACGAAAACCCGAAGACGCGGAAGAACAGCAGCATCTCGTGGAAGAAATAGCCCGCAAGCGAGGACGTCCCGAACACTTCCACGAAGCGTACCGCCGCGGCGGGTACAGAGCGGCGAACCACGGGGTCAATGACCAGACCACGATGCCCGCGGCCGCCAGTGCCCCAAGCCACACCGTGGCTCCTCTCGGACCCTCTTCCGCCGTCGCGGAGCCGATCGCCGCGCCGAGATACACGTATCCGGCCCAGGGCAGGAGCGGAAACACGGCATCGCTGTGCTGGTTGAGGAAGCGGTTCCAGGGCGGGCCGAGCGGTTCCGCGAGCGGGGAAACGCCGAACACCGCCGCGGCGAGCAGCAGCGAGGCCCAGCGCAGCGCTCGCGGGTACGGGGCAAGCGCGAACAGCATCGGCAGCGCGAGGAGCAGCGAAAGGCCGACGCAAGGGAGGATGTCCATCCGCACGATCCAGCGCGGCTCGCGGAAGATGGGAAACCACATCCAATTCACCAGGATTCCTACCAGCAGCACCTCGCCGAGCCGCCGCAGCGTCCGCAGCATCCGGCGGCGGCGCGCCTCCGCGGCGCCCGGAACCGATGCCGCCCTGACTTGCGTCAGGGCCATGGAGAAGCCCGCGGCGAGGATGAAAGAGGGAGCGACGAGGCCATCCACCCACTGGAGCGAATCGAAGAGCGCCCCGCTGCGCAGCTCCGGCCGCAGCAAAGCGAGCGCGTGCGTCTGGATCATCAGCAGCACAGCGATCCCCCGGAGCCAGTCGATCGCGCGGATGCGGGTGGAAGCCGGCGGCATCGATCCTCTCGCGGCGGCAGCGCCGAGGACCGTATCGTGCCAGTGGATCGAGCACCCGTCTTCTTTCGCTACCCGGTCCCCGCCGCCTGTGGTGCGTTCCGGCGAGGAGGGCTACGCTGCGCCGCAGGGGTGAACCATGGCCGAGGACATTACCGTCAAGAACGTGCAGCTCTGGAGCCTGCACGGTGCGAATCGCAAGGGGCTGCTCGCCGAGGTGCTCGAACCGCTCGCGGCGGCGGGGGCAAACCTGCGCGTGGTGATGGGATATCGCCATCCGGGTGAGCACGAGCGCGCTACGGTGGAGGTGTTTCCCGTCGAAGGCGCCGCGGCCGAGGCAGCGGCGCGCAAGGCCGGGTTCGCGCCCTCGGAAACGGCGTGCCTGCTGGTAGAGGGCACGGATCGCAAAGGGCTCGGGGCGCAGATCTCGCGCGCGCTGTCCGACGCGGGGATCAGCATGGCCTTCCTCATGGAGGAGACGGTCGGGCGGAAATTCTCGGCAGTGATCGGGTTCGCAAGCCGCGAGGAGGCCGCGACCGCGGCAAAGACGATCGAAGGATTGCCGCGGCCGGCGCGAAAGTAGCTCTCCGAGACCTCGGACGACCTCGCCGCGTTTCGGCGCCGGCCGCATCCTCCACTCCTCGAATCTGCCTAGCGCCGCGGCCACCCGGGCGTCGTACTGCGCGCGCGTAAGGGCGCGGACGGTTCCTTGCGTTTCGCCGGAGGCCGGATCGATCGACTGCAGCGGCTCACCCGCACCGTCGCCGAGGCCGGCCACACCCAGTTGCTCGAGGATGGCTTGTGTGCGTTCTCGTGACATGCCGCCATCCTACTTCACGCGCAGGCCGCGCTCCTGCCGTCGAGCCCGGTGCTCTTCTCACCGCAGCCTCGAGGACACATCTTCCTCCAGGGGTCCCGATGACGGAACTGGCCAGGCGTACCCTGCTCTGGCTGGCAGCGATCGCGATCGCGGCGGGCTGCGGCTCGACGAACCCGCCACGAACATCTGTCGATCCGCCGCCGCCCGTCCTCAACCTGCAAAAGCTCGACGTCCCCGAGGCGGGGCGCGTGTACCACGGAGTCCTTCCCGTGGGGACGACGGAACCGGACAGCGACGCGTCGCCGCGCACGCTCGACGAATACGAGCAAACGGTTGGCCGCAAGGTCGCGTACGTCTACTTCTCCACCGACTGGTTCCGTTCGCGGGCATTTCCCGCCAACACCGCGAGATGGATCCGGGACCGCAGATCCGTCCCCTTCATCCGCTTGATGATGCGGAGCCAGCGGCGGCCGCTGGTCACCGATCCGACGTTCACGCTCGACCGCATCATCGCCGGCGAATTCGACCCCGATCTCTCCGCCTGGGCGGACGCGGCCCGGCAGTTCGCCACGCCGCTGGTCGTCGAGTACGGAACCGAGGTGAACGGCGACTGGAACCCATGGAGCGCGCCTTACAACGGCGGCCTCAACGTCGGTCCGGGAAAATTCAAACAAGCGTACCGGCACGTCGTGGCGGTCATGCGGGGCCGCGGGGCGAGCAACATCACCTGGGCGCTCCATTACAACGCGCAAAACTATCCGGAGGATCCGAGGAACGTACCCGCATCGTATTACCCGGGCGACGACGTGGTGGACTGGGTGGGCATCTCCGCATACGGCTCGGAGCGATCGAACGACGATCGCTGCCCGACCTTCCGTTCGCTGGTCGAAGACATGCTCCCACAGCTGCACGCCGCCACGGCGAGCAAGCCGCTCTTCATCTTCGAGTTCGGGATCACCAACAACAACCCGCGCTGCGCGGCGGCACCGTGGGTGCTGGCGGCGCTGGCGGACCTTCTCGGCGGACGCTGGCCGCAGGTGCGCGGCTTCGCCTGGTGGCAGGAGCGCTGGAACAACGACGGCGCCGCCGGAAGCGACATGCTCGTGCAGGATGATCCCGCGGTCGCCGCCGCCTTTCGGAGTGCGCTGACGGGCCCGAGTGCGCCGTCCGTCGTGGATGCGCCGCTCCTCCGCTGAGCCGACATCGGCGAAAGCCGGAGCGCCGGCGAGCGATTCTACGGGAAGACGCGGAAGAGATCGCTGAGCGCGGTCGCGCGGGCGGCGTCGCAGAGCAGCGGCCCGACTCCGAAGATCTCCTGGAGCGTCCGGAGCAGCGAGCTGTGCGTATAGCGGATCGCGTTGGAATATCCGCCGCCCTTCGCAGCGGCGGAAAGCACGATCAGGCCGATGGGGTAATCGCCGCCTTCGCTCTCGTCCCAGACGATGAAGAGGGCCCCGCCGTTCGCGTATGCGGGAGAGCTCAGGATCACCGGGACCCATTGCGCGAGCCACGCGTCCCCGCTGTGGATCTCATTGAGCGTCGAGCAAGCGGGCGCGCCGTGCATGTCATGGCAGAGATCGGGCGTGATGAAGTTGTAGCGCGCCACCGTCCCGACCTGGAGGTCGGCGGCGAGCTCTTCGAAGGGACGGACATGGCTGACGCAGGCGGGCGAGTTCGGGTTCAGCCCGCCGGTGAGGTCGTCGAAGTAGACGAACGGGTTGTGTTTCGCCGCGTAGAGGCCCTCGCTGCGCAACGGGCACTCGCCGCCGCTGATTCCCTCCTGGTACGCCTTCCAAGTGATCCCCGCCTGACCGAGCAGCGATACCAGGTGATCGCGGTTCGGAAGATGGTGCGCGGCGGGATCGTCGTTGTCGCGAATCCCGTAGTCGGTACCGCCTTCGAGCCAGAGGTAGTTCGGCTCGCTGGGATGTAGACCCCGCGGATTGAAGTACTGCGTCGCAAACGATGCAGCCGGAAGCAGCTTGCGATTGATGTACGGCGCTGAGGGGTTGCCGGCGATCTCCGACCAGTTCGTGTTCTCCATCACGATCACGAACACCGTCCGGATCGTCGCCGACCCGGGACCGAGGGGCTCCAGGGTTCCCGGCCCGTGGGCGCACCCGTCGCCTGCCCGTCCGTGCGAGCAGCCGAGCACGGCGAGCAGCGACGCCACCCGACCAGCGGTCCCTTTCATGAGCGCGATCTTATCCGTAAGGGAATGTACATGACACCGGCCGGCGTTCAGGTTTCGGCCGGCCGACAGCATCTGACGGCGGCCGCTGCCATCGACGGCGCCGGTGCTTATCAGGCAACGGGCTGGTTCGGTCCGGGACACGGTCCCGATCCGCCATTTGGAGCGATTCAGGAGGTCGCATGCGGTACCCGCTCATGATCGCCACCTTCGTCGCGCTCGCCTGCAGCAGCGCGACTGCGCCAGTTCCAGCGGCCGGAGGAGCGGACGCCGGGTCGCCCACCGGGAATGGCCTGGACGGAGGAGGACCCCTCGCGGGTGGCCCCACGAATATTCCGGCGACGGGAATCGGACTGATTCCGGCGACCGCCGATGGGTGGCGTGCACTTGCTCCGCGCGCCGTATCGGCTCCAAGCATATCCGTCGGCAACGGTGCAGACGGCTACGTGCTGAACGCGTCGGGTGGAGGGGCTGCGAACGTCTACGGCGGATGGACGACCCACATCGCGGGGCTGCAAGGGGGCAGCTACTACCGGTTCAGCGGGCGGGCGCGCGCGGTCAACATCGCGTCCATCCGGGAGTCCGTCACGATCCTTCTTCGCTGGAGAGGCTCGTTCGGCGATGAAGAGCTGCCGGACTACGTCTGGAGCTTCGAGAAGCAGCAGGACGGGAGCGTCCTCTTCGATCGCACCCTGCAGGCGCCGGCGGGGACCTCCGCGGTCGACGTCGAGCTCGTGCTGCAGTGGACGCCCGACGGACAGGTCTCGTTCGACAAGCTGAGCTTCGCGTCCGCAGCGGCGCCACCCGGTCGAAAGGTAAGGGTGGCTTCCATCTACTATCGCCCGTCCGGCACCCGGAGCGGGCTCGACTCCGTACAGCAAGCCGGCCACTACGCCGAGCAAGTGGCGGCGACGAACCATCCCGACGTGATGGTGCTGGGCGAGCTGCTGAACTCGATCGGGGCGCCGGGGACCTTCGATGCGAACGCCGAAACCGTTCCGGGGCCGAGCACGGATTTCATGGCGGGGATCGCCCGGGCGAACCACGTCAACCTGGTGTTCGGAATGGTGGAGCGCGCCGGCGACATGCTCTTCAACACGGCCGTCCTCATCGATCGGAGCGGGAACATCGCAGGCAAGTACCACAAGGTGCAGCTCCCCATTACCGACGCGTCGGCCGGTCTCATGCCGGGGGATTCGGTGCCAGTCTTCGACACCGACTTCGGCAAGGTGGCGCTGCTCATCTGCCAGGACATCTGGTTCCCCGAACCCGCGCGCGAAGCCGCGCTGAAGGGAGCCGAGCTGCTGCTCGTTCCCATCTGGGGAGGCAAGACGGCGCTGGTCCACGCGCGGGCGGTGGAGAACGGCATCTACCTGGCTGCCTCCGGCTACGATTACGCGAGCGAAGTGGTCAATCCCATAGGGTCGGTGTTGGCGTCGGTCATCATCGATGCCGGCCCGCGCGTCGCCGTCGCCGACATCGACCTCAGCCAGCGATTCCGCGAACAGTGGCTCGGCGACTGGCGCGACATCGCCAACAAGGAACGGCGGTCCGAGCCGTATCAGTACCGGTTGCCATGACCTGTCCACGAAGAATGCTCATGGCCGCGGCAGCCGCCGCGTGCACCCTCGCGGCGCGGCCGTCGCGCGCCCTCGACGACGCCGGCCTGGCGCACGTCCTGGATTTCGCGGACCGGCAACTCGCCGCAACGGCGCCTGGGTTGACGCCGCAGATCTCGCCGCATAGTACGGGCGCGGATGGGGGCTGGGAAACGGTCGCCAATACGAACCTCACCGCCTGGACGCAGGGGTTCTTCCCCGGCGCGAACTGGTATCTCTACGATCTCACCGGTGACCTGGCGGCCAAGGCCCGCGCCGATTCCTGGACGCGAGCGCTGGAAGGACAGAAGACGAATACGTTGACGCACGACCTGGGCTTCAAGATGTACCTGAGCTTCGGTCACGCGTTCCGGATCACCGGCGATCCCTATTACAAGGACGTCCTGCTCGCGGCGGCCGCTTCTCTTGCGACCCGTTTCGACCCGGCGATCGGAGCCGTCATCTGCTGCGACTGGAATAAGGCCTGGCACCGTCCGATGGTCGTCGACACGATGATGAATCTCGAGCTGCTGCTCTGGGGCGCGGAGAACGGCGGCAAACCGGCGTGGCGCGACATGGCTCTGAGCCACGCGTCGAAGACGCTCGCCGACATGGTCCGGGCGGACGGAAGCACGTATCACGTGGTGGACTACTCCACTGCGGGCGCCATCCTCTTCCGCGGCACGCTGCAGGGCTATTCCGATTCCTCCACCTGGACCCGCGGCCAGGCATGGGCGATCTACGGGTACACGATGGTCTACCGGTACACGTCGGATGCGACCATGCTCGCCGCCGCGCGCGAGGTCGCGGACTACTACCTCTCCCGCCTTGGCGGCGAGAGCGTCCCCAACTGGGACCTCGACGCGCCCACGCAGCACAAGGACTCCTCCGCTGCCGCCGCGGTCGCTTCCGCGCTGATCGAGTTGAGCGGATTCGTCGACATGCCGGATCGCGACCGCTACCTGCAAGCCGCAAAGCGCATGCTCGGCGAGCTCGCCTCGCCGGCGTACCTCGCGGAGGGAACTAGCAGCCCAGCCGTCCTTCTGCACGGGGTGGGCAACTTGCCGGAGGGGAAGGCCATCGACGCCGGCCTCATCTACGGCGACTACTACTTCATCGAAGCCTTGGCGCGCCTTCGGGCTGCGAGCCCTGCCGCGCCGGATGCGGGCGTGGGGGAAGGACCCGCGGATGCCGGCGGCGCCGCTGCTCCATCTCCACTGGCATCGTCCGGAGGTTGCGCCAGCGGGAGCGACGCCGCGATCGGTGCACTCGCGCTCCTGGCTTGCGCTCCCCTGCTGCGGCGCAAGCCATCGACAGCAGTGGAGAAACAAGATCGCAGTTGACTTGTCGCCGCCCGATCTCTATTGCTCTCTGCTGATGATTTCCCGCTTCGCCCCCATCGCTCTCGACGCCGCGGCAGCCTTCCGCTGCTGCTGCTGTGCGTGTGCGATCCCGTGGCGGAGCGGCGAGCTCCTCGAGCAAGCGTAGCGACTTTCTCGAAAATGGTTCGCCGAAGGCCCGCCACCCAGACCGGGAGACGGGCCTTCGCATTTTCAGCGCAGCAGCAGGGAGCACCTGATGGAGAACGATCGAGACCTGGACGAAGCCCGCCGGCAGCTTGCCGGGGCGACCGCGGCGCAGGCCCTGGCCTGGGCCGGAGCACGCTTCGGCGAATCCGCTGCGATCGCGTCCAGCTTCGGCGTCGAGGACGTGATCCTCATCGACCTCGCCGCTGCGCACGCGCCCCGGCTGCGCGTCTTCACGCTCGATACCGGCCGGCTGCCGCCGGAGACGTACGAGGTGATGGAGGCGGTCCGGCGGCGGTATCGGATTTCCATCGAGACCTTCTTTCCAGAGCGCGAAGTGGTGGAAGCATTGGAGCGCGAGAGGGGATTCTTCTCCTTCCGCGAGAGCGTAGCCGCGCGGAAGGAATGCTGCGCGATCCGCAAGCTCGAGCCGCTCTCGCGCGCGCTCGCGGGCAAGGTAGCGTGGATCACCGGCCTGCGCCGCGAGCAGGCGGTGACGCGCGCCGCGGTCGAGATGGTGGAGCGGGATCAGACGAACGGAGGCATCCTCAAGCTAAACCCGCTGGTCTCGTGGACCGAAGCGCAGGTGTGGCAGTACGCGCGCGAGCGGTCATTGCCGGTGAACGCTCTGCACGCGCAGGGATATCCGTCCATCGGTTGCGCCCCCTGCACGCGCCCGGTCGCGTCGGGCGAGGACGTGCGGGCGGGCCGCTGGTGGTGGGAGCTGCCCGAGCACAAGGAATGCGGGCTGCACGCGCGGGCCGACGCCGGAGGCGCGCGCTGATGCTTTCGCACCTACGGGAACTGGAGGCAGACAGCATCCACGTGATCCGCGAAGTGGTGGCGGAGTTCGCGCGGCCCGTTCTCCTCTACAGCATCGGCAAGGACTCGCAGGTCCTGCTGCACCTGGCGCGGAAGGCGTTCCATCCCGCGCCCGTGCCGGTTCCGCTGCTGCACGTGGACACGACCTGGAAGTTTCGCGAGATGTACGCATTCCGCGACCGCATGGTGCGTGAGCTGGGCCTGCGCCTGGTCGTCCACCGCAACCAGCGGGCCCTCGACGAAGGAATCAACCCCTTCGACCATTCCAGCCAGAAGTACACCTTCGCGCTCAAGACGCAGGCGTTGCTCGAGGCGTTGGCCATAGGGGGCTACGATGCGGCGTTCGGCGGTGCTCGCCGTGACGAGGAGAAGTCGCGGGCCAAGGAGCGGATCTTCTCCTTCCGCGACCGCCACGGGCAGTGGGAGCCGCGCCAGCAGCGGCCGGAGCTCTGGAACCTCTACAACTCGCGCATCGAGAAGGGCGAGAGCATCCGCGTCTTCCCGCTCTCCAATTGGAGCGAGCTGGACGTCTGGCAGTACGTGCAGCTCGAGGGCATTCCCGTGGTCCCGCTCTATTTCGCCGCCGACCGCCCCGTCGTCGAGCGCGAAGGAAACCTGATCGTGGTCGACGATGAGCGCTTTCGCCTCGCTCCGGGGGAGGTGCCGAGGTACCGGCGCGTGCGCTTCCGGACCCTGGGTTGCTACCCGCTCAGCGCCGCGATCGAGTCCGACGCCGCGGACGTGGCCGCGATCATCGCCGAGATGCGGCGCAGCCGCAGATCCGAGCGGCAGGGACGGCTGATCGATCACGACGAGGAAGGCTCGATGGAGAGCAAGAAGCGCGAGGGCTACTTCTGATGGCGGTCCCGCTGCAAGAGATGGAAACGGCCGGCGAACCCAGGGAGCTCGTCCGCCTGGTGGTGATCGGGTCGGTCGACGACGGCAAGAGCACGTTGATCGGCCGGCTGCTCTACGAGACGGGCGCGCTCTTCGACGACCAGATCGAGCAGGTCCGCCGCGCGACCCGGAACGGAGACGCCATCGACTTCTCGCTCTTCACCGACGGCCTCAAGGCCGAGCGCGAGCAGGGCATCACCATCGACGTTGCCTATCGCTACTTCGAGACCAGGCGGCGGAAGTTCATCCTCGCCGATACGCCCGGACATGCGCAGTACACGCGAAACATGGCCACCGGCGCGTCGACGGCCGACGCGGCGATCATCCTGGTGGACGCGCGGCTCGGCGTGCTGCCGCAGACCCGCCGGCACGCGACCATCGCCGCGCTGCTCGGGATCCGCCGGTTGGCGGTGGCCGTGAACAAGATGGACCTCGCCGGCTTCGACCCGGGGACGTTCCAGCGCATCGCCGACCAGGTGCGTACGCTCGCGGCATCGCTCGGCTTCACGCAGCTCGTGCTGCTGCCGGTGAGCGCAAGGCTCGGGGACAACGTCGTGCAGCAGAGCCCGCGGACGCCCTGGTACGGGGGCGGTACCGTGCTCGACTTCCTCGAGTCGGTAGAGGTACAGCGCGGCCGCGCCGGACTGCCGTTCCGCTTCCCGGTCCAGAGCGTTCTTCGGCCGCATCTCGATTACCGTGGGCTCGCGGGTCAGATCGTCTCGGGCGCTCTGACCGTCGGAGACGAGGTCGTGGTGCTGCCATCCGGCGCGCGCTCACGGGTGCGCGCGATCGATACCTTCGAAGGCCCGGTGTCTCGCGCTCACGCGCCGATGTCCGTGGTGGTCCGCCTGGCGGACGAGGTGGATGCCGGGCGCGGAGATCTGCTGGCGCATCCCGATTCCGCGCCGGCCGTGGGCAGGCATCTGGAAGCGATGGCCGTATGGCTGGCGGAACGGCCGCTCGATCTCGCGCGCGCGTACGCGATCAAGCACGCCGCCTGCACCTCGCCGGCACGGATCGAAGCGGTGCGCTCGCGATTCGACCCGGAGACCGGCGCACGAGGTCCTGCTTCCTCGCTCGGCCTCAACGAGATCGGCATGCTGGGGGTGCGCACGGCCCGGCCCCGAGCGGGAAAGGGTCCTCTTGGTCCGGGCGAAGACCGAGGAGGAATTCGAAGCTGCGAGGGATGCGCTGCGGGCTGCCGGAATCGAGCCCGTCGAGATCGACCGCGAGGCCGGAGCCGAATCCCTGCATCGTGCGATCGCGCGGGAGGATCGATGAAGCTGGGGTCACTGGCAGCGGCGGGCCTCGCGCTGAGCACCGCGGCGCTCGCCGATGCAACGTTGCTCAACGTCTCCTACGACCCCACCCGGGAGCTGTATCAGGAGATCGACGCTGCCTTCGCGGCCCAATGGCTGGCGAAGACCGGCGAGAAGGTCACCATCCAGCAGTCCCACGGCGGATCGGGCAAGCAGGCCCGCGCGGTGATCGACGGCCTCGAAGCCGACGTGGTCACTCTCGCGCTCGCCTGCGACATCGACGCCCTCCACGACAAGGCCGGCCTGCTGCCCGAGGACTGGCAGGCGCGCTTGCCGCAGCGGAGCGTGCCGTACACCTCGACCGTCGTCTTCGTCGTCCGCAAGGGAAACGCAAAAGCGATCCGCGATTGGGACGACCTGATCAAACCCGGAGTCGTGGTGATCACGCCGAATCCGAAGACCTCGGGCGGCGCGCGCTGGAACTATCTCGCCGCCTGGGGAGCGGCGCAGCTCCGGGCGGGAAACGAGAGCGAGGCGCGGGCCTTCATCGCCGAGCTGTTCAAGCACGTTCCCGTGCTCGATTCAGGAGCGCGCGGGGCCACCACCACGTTCGCGCAGCGCGGGATCGGCGACGTGCTCATCGCCTGGGAGAGCGAAGCCTTTCTGCTCGCCGAGGAGCTGGGGAAGGACCGATTCGAGATCGTCACGCCGGGATCGAGCATCCTCGCCGAGCCGCCGGTCGCCATCGTCGATCGGTTCGCGGACAAGCACGGTACCCGGAAGGTCGCCGAGGCGTACCTGGAATTCCTCTATACCCCGCAGGGCCAGGAGATCGCCGCTCGCCACGGATACCGGCCGCGGCTGGAGCCGGCGGTCGCGAAGCACCCGGGTGGATTTCCCAACCTCGCCCTGTTCACCGTCGACGAGGTGTTCGGTGGCTGGCGCAAGGCCCAGAAGACGCACTTCGACGAAGGCGGCGTCTTCGACCAGCTCTACACGGGGAGCCGCTGATGAGGTCCGTCGTTACCGCGATCCGCAAGCTGACGCGCCGCCGGGGAATCCTCCCCGGATTCCGCCTGACGCTCGGCTTCACCGTCCTGTACCTCAGCCTGGTGGTGCTGCTGCCGCTCGGCGCGCTCGTGCTGCGCTCGATGCAGCTCTCCTGGGCGCAGTTCGCAGCCGCGGTGAGCGGTCCGCGCGCCCTGGCGGCATACAAGTTGAGCTTTCTCGCCTCTCTTCTCGGGGCGCTGATCAACCTCGTCTTCGGCTCGCTGCTGGCGTGGGTCCTCACCCGGTACCGGTTTCCCGGCAAGGAGCTGGCGGACGCGCTGGTGGACCTCCCCTTCGCGCTGCCCACGGCGGTCGCCGGCATCGCGCTCACCGCGGTGTACGCGGAGCACGGTTTCATCGGACGCCATCTGGTCGCGAACGGAATCCAGGTCGCGTTCGCGCCTGCCGGCGTGGTGGTCGCGCTCACCTTCGTGGGGCTGCCCTTCGTCGTACGCACGGTGCAGCCCGTGCTGCTCGACCTCGATCCAGCCCTGGAGGAGGCGGCAGCCGTCCTCGGCGCGGGCCGCCTGCGCATCCTCGCGCGCGTGATAGCGCCGGCGATCCTTCCCGCGCTGCTCAGCGGGTTCGCCCTCTCCTTCGCGAGGGCGCTGGGCGAGTACGGATCGGTGGTGTTCATCTCCGGCAACATGCCGCTCAAGACCGAGATCGTTCCGTTGCTCATCTTCACCCGCCTCGAGCAGTACGACGTGGGCGGCGCCACGGCGATTGCGGTCGTGATGCTCGCGGGGTCCTTCGTGCTCCTGTTCGGAATCCATGCCATCGGCATGGTGGCCCGGCGGCGCCCGGCGCGTTCGGAGGTGCTCGGGTGAACGCTTCCTCGTCATCGGCGCAGCATGCGCTCGCCCCGGCCTTGCGCGAGCCGGTCCTGGTCCGCGCGGCACTGATCGCCGTCGCGCTGGCGTTCCTCGCGCTGTTCGTGCTCGCGCCACTCGCCGCGGTGTTCACGCAGGCGCTGGAGAAGGGTCCCCTGGCGTACCTGAGAGCGATATCGCAACCCGAGGTTCGCTCCGCGATGTGGCTGACGCTCATCTGCGCCGCGGTGGCGGTGCCGCTCAACGTCGCATTCGGGGTGGCCGCGGCGTGGGCGATCGCGCGCTACGACTTCCCCGGTAAGCGGCTTCTCAACGCCCTCATCGATCTCCCCTTCAGCGTGTCTCCGGTGATCAGCGGAATGTCGCTCAGCGTCCTCTTCGGCGCCCCTTCGTGGCGAAGGAGGTGCTGCCGGTCCTGCAGGCGCAGAAGAGCGATCAGGAAGAGGCGGCGCTCACCCTGGGCGCGCGTGGCTGGCAGGTGTTCCTGCGCGTCACCCTTCCGCGCATCAAATGGGCGGTGCTCTACGGGGTGATCCTCTGCAACGCGCGGGCGATGGGAGAGTTCGGAGCCGTCTCCGTGGTGTCGGGCCACATCCGTGGCCGCACCAACACGCTGCCGCTGCAGGTCGAGATTCTCTACGACGAATACGACTTTGCCGGAGCGTTCGCGGTCGCTTCCATGTTGTCGCTCCTTGCGCTGGTCACGCTGGCGGCGAAGAAGCTGCTCGCCCTGCGCGCGCGGGAGGTCCGGCCGTGAGCGTGCGCGTGGAGCGGTTGAGCAAGCAGTTCGCCGGCGCTGCCGCCGTCAGCGAAGTATCCTTCGCGGCGCCTTCCGGCGCGATCACCACGCTGCTCGGCCCGTCGGGCTCCGGGAAGACCACGCTGCTGCGCCTCATTGCCGGTCTGGAGGTCCCGGACGCAGGCAGGGTATTCCTCGACGGCCGGGAGTGCACACGGGTGCCGGTCCAGAAGCGCGAGGTGGGATTCGTCTTCCAGGGTCATGCGCTCTTCGAGCACCTGACCGTCCATGAGAACGTCGCCTTTGGGTTGCGGGTGCGGCGGCTGCCCGCGCGCGAGGTCGGCGAGCGCGTGGATGAGCTGCTCGAGCTGGTGCAGCTGCGCGATCACGGGCGCCGGCAGCCGGCGCAGCTTTCCGGCGGCCAGCGGCAGCGGGTGGCGTTCGCGCGCGCCTTGGCGACCAGGCCCCGCGTGTTGCTGCTGGATGAGCCGTTCGGGGCGCTCGACGCGCGCGTACGAATCGAGCTGCGCGCCTGGCTGCGACGGCTCCACGAGAAGACGCAGCTGACCACGGTGCTGGTCACCCACGACCAGGAGGAGGCGCTGGAGCTCTCCGAGCACGTGGTCGTGGTGCACGAGGGGCGCGTCGAGCAATCGGGCACTCCGCTGGAGATCTACGATCACCCTGCCTCCCGCTTCGTCGCCTCATTCGTCGGCGAGGCAAACGTGCTGCACGGGCATATCCGGGACGGCCGCGCCTCGGTGGGTCCGCACACGCTCAGCGCTCCCGCGGGCGTTCGCGAAGGCGCGACGGTCCATGCCTTCGTGCGCCCTCACGACGTACAGATCGCGCGCGCCAACGGGGTGGCAGCGCCGTTGGCCGGCGCGGTCGTGGAGGAACTCTCGCGCGTCGGCGGGTCGGTGAAGGTCGCGCTGCGCCTCAACTCCGGAGAGCGGCTCACCATCCGGATGGCGAAGGGAGGATTCGATGGCCTGCGCCTCGCTTGCGGAGACCGGGTGCAGGTCGAGCTGAAAGGAGCGAAGATATTCGTCGAGGAAGGAATCGGGATCTGACCGCCGATCACGCCTCGGGCGGCACCGCGCTGATCTCCGCGGGCTGGGCGATGCCGGTGCCCTCCGGCGCCGCCTTGCCGATCGGGATCCGCGGGAAGAACAGGCTAGTGATGGCCGCAGCCACCGAGATGCCCGCGATCGCCCAGAAGACCGTCCCCAGACCAGACTGCAGCGAGACCGAAAGCGAGCTCACCACCGCAGGATCGAGCCCTGCGCCATGCTCGGGGCCGAGGAGTCGATCCGCGGCGCCAGCGGGAACCGTCCCATCGCGGAGCACTGCCGCGGAGAGGACCCCTCCGAGCACGCCGACGGCGAGCGTTCCTCCGATGGTGCGGGCGAACATGGTGCTCGCCGTCGCAACGCCGCGCTGGCGCCACTCGACGCTGGTCTGCACGGCGATCAGCAGCGCGGTATTGGCGAGGCCGAGGCCGACGCCGAAGATGGCGCTCATCGCCTGTAGCACATGAAGGCTCACGCCCGGCCGCAGCAGCAGGGCGAGCGCCGCGGCCGCAGCCGCGGAGATGACCAGCCCCGAGCGGACCAGGACGCGGAAGCCGACGCGCGGGAGCGCCCTTCCACTGATCGCGCTGGCGATCGGCCAGCCGATGACCATCGGCGTGATCGCGCTGCCCGCCTCGGTGGGCGAGCCCCCGAGAACGCCCTGGACGTAGAGCGGCACGTACGTGACCATCGAGATCATCCCCGCCCCGACCAGCGCGCCGGCGGCCGTCGCGACACCGATCGCCCGCTGCCGGAAGAGGTCGAGCGGGACCACGGGTTCGGACGAGCGGCGTTCGATGAAGTAGAAGAGCACCAGCGAAAGCGCCGCGAGAGGCAAACCGATCGCGGTCCCCTGACCCCCGTGCGCGCCGAAGAGGAGCGCGGTGAGGCCGAGCGTCAGCACCCCGGCGCCGAGCCAATCGAGCGAGTGCCGGTGATGCTCGACTTTCTCGTGCAACGCGACGACGAGCAGGGCCGCGGCCGCGATTCCGGCGGGGACGTTGATGAAGAACACCCAGCGCCATGACAGGTACTTGACGATGATGCCCCCGAGAAGCGGCCCGACCAGGCCGGCGACTCCCCAGACGGCGCCGAAGACGCCCTGCATCCTCGCCCGCTCCTCCAGGTTGTAGATGTCGCCGACGATGGTCAGCGTCGTCGGCTGCATCGCCCCGGCGCCCAGCCCCTGCAGAGCGCGAAAGGCGATGAGCGTGCCGATGCCGCGGGCGAGACCGCTCGCCATCGAGCCAACGAGGAAGACTCCGATGCCTGCGAGCAGGACCGGCTTGCGCCCGTAGAGATCGGCCAGCTTGCCGTAGAGGGGCACCGTGACCGTGGACGTCAGCAGGTATCCGGTGAACACCCAGGAGTAGAGATGGATGCCGCCCAGATCTCCGACCACCGTCGGCATGGCAGTGGAGACGACGGTCATCTCCATCGCCGCCATCGAGAGACTGAGCAAGAGCGAGATGACGGTGAGCGGGCGGTTCGTCTTCATCGAGGGAACTATGCTTCAGATGCTGCATCCGCGCCCGCGGTGCAACGTTCCCGCTCGTTCTCCTGCCGCCCGGCTTTGCACCCGGGGGCCGTTCCCCGCCTTGCTATTTCGCGACCGCGAAGCCCGAGTCGGCGACCGCCTTCTCCAGATCAGCCGGCTTTGCCTTCATGTCGTCGTACTTGACGACCACCTGGCCCTTCTCGCGATCCGCCGAGGCCGACTCCACGCCGTTGACCTGCTTCAGCTTGGCCTCGGTCTTCGCCGGGCACTTCTCGCATTTCCAGCCGCTCACCTTGATGGTGTCCGTCTTCACGTTCGCAAGCGCGGCGGTGCTCGAAGCGAGCGCGATCGCGAACACGAGCGATGAGGTCTTCATGTGCTCTCCTTCGGGTGAAAAAGCCGCGCGAACCTATCGCTCCGCCGGCCGCCGGTGTCAATGGTGCGACGCGCGTCCGGCTTCGCAAATCGATCGCAAAGCGCAATGATGCCGCTCCCACGTTTCCTCCCGGGGGATGCATGCGCAAGATCCCGCGACGTACGGTGCTCGGCTGGGGCGTCGGACTCGCAGCAGGCCGCGCTCTCAGCCAGGCCGCGAAGTTCGAGCCGGTCTTCAAGCCGGAGAAGGATGCTGCCCTCCGGCTGCTCCGCTGGTCAGGCTTCGTCAAGTCCGACGAGGAGCTCTGGAACGCGAACACCAAGAAGTTCACCGAGCTCACCGGTGTTCCGGTCAGCGTCGAGTACATCACCTGGGAGGACGTCCGCCCCAAGGCCGCGCTCGCCGCAAACCTCGGCACCGGCCCCGACATCATCATGGGCTGGTACGACGATCCGCACATCTATCCGCAGAAGCTCGTCGACGTCACCGACGTGGCCGAAGGCCTCGGCAAGCAGCTGGGCGGCTGGTACGACGTCGCGCACACCTACGGCTACAGCAACCGGATGAAGCACTGGATCGCGGTCCCCGTCGGCGGCACGGTCGAGTGCCTCACGTACCGGACGAGCTGGATGAAGGAGGCCGGTTTCGACGAGTTCCCAAAGTTGCCTACGGATTTGCTGAAGCTGGCCCGCGCGCTCAAGGCGAAGGGTCACCCGGTGGGGTTTGCCCTCGGCCATGCCGTCGGCGACGGCAACAACTGGACGCACTGGGTCCTCTGGACCTTCGGCGGCAAGGCCATCGAGAAGGACAACAAGACCATCGCCATCGCACAGAAGCCGAGCCTCGACGCCATCGTCTACGCGCAGGAGCTGTACGCGCAGATGGTGCCGGGGGTCGGATCCTGGCTGGACCCGAACAACAACCGCGCCTTTCTCGCTGGCGAGATCTCCCTGACCAACAACGGGATCAGCATCTACTACGCGGCGAAGAAGGACTTCCCGCAGATCGCCGAGGACATCGGTCACTCGCCCTTTCCCATCGGTCCGGTCGGGCGCGCCACCGAGCTGGCCAACTTCAGCCAGGCCTTCATCTTCAAGCATTCGCGGTTTCCCAACGCGGCCAAGGAATACATCCGCTTCATGCTCTCGCCCGACCAGGCGGCACCGTGGGTGGACGCGATGAACGGGTACGTGACGCCGGCGCTCAAGCAATACAAGGACCTGCCGGTCTGGACGAAGGACCCGAAGGCGACGCCGTTCCGCGACGGGATCGCGCGCATGCAACACAATGGCTACGCCGGGGAGCCCGGGCAGCAGGCCGCCGCGGCGCTCGCCGAGTTCATCGTGCTCGACATGTTCGCTGACGCAACCGTAAATGGCATGAGCGCGAAGGACGCGGCGGCGCGCGCGGAGAACCGGCTCCGGCGCATCTACCGCGGGTAAATGCGCGGGCTGTCGCTCGATCGCGGACCCCTCCTCCCCACGCTGCTGCTCGTTCCCGCGGCAGTGTTGCTCGGCGGCCTGCTGGCATTCCCGCTCGTGCTCGGCGTGCTGCTCGGCTTCAAGGACGCCACCATCGGCGAGGCGGGGAGCTTCATCGGCCTGGACAACTACCGCTACCTGCTCACCGATCCCGTCTTCCGCATCACGGCGCTGAACACCGCGCTCTACACGCTCGTCACGGTGGTGTTCAAGCTCGCCCTCGGCCTCGCGCTGGCGCTCATCCTGAACCAGCGATTCGCCGGGTACCGGTTCTGGCGGTCGGTGCTGCTGCTCCCTTACGTCGTGCCCACGGTGCTCTCGGCCTTCGCCTGGTGGTGGATCCTCGATCCGCAGTTCAGCTTCATCAGCTGGGCGCTGCTCAAGCTCGGGATCCTCGATCAGCACGTGAACTTCCTCGGAAGCGCCTGGCTGGCCCGGGCGTCCTTGATGGTGGCGAACGTCTGGCGCGGCATTCCCTTCTTCACCGTCGGCTATCTGGCGGGACTGCAGTCCGTTCCCAAGGAACTGCACGAAGCGGCCGCTATCGACGGCGCGAGCAGCTGGCGGATCTTCTGGGAGATCACCTGGCTCCTGCTCCTGCCGCTCACCACCATCCTCACCATCTTCTCGGCCATCTTCACCTTCACCGACTTCCAGCTCATCTGGACCATCACGCGCGGGGGTCCGGCCAACGCCACCCACCTGTTCGTCACGCTCGCCTATCAGCGCGCGATTCCGGGCGGCGCGCTGGGCGAAGGAGCCGCGATCGCCGGGTTCACGCTGCCGTTCCTGGCCCTTCTCTCCTGGGCGGCGCTGGATGCGCTGCGGAGGCAGCCGTGAGGCGCCTGCTCTCCATCTGGCTGCCGCTCCTGGCATTCGCGCTCTTCCTGCTCTTTCCCTTCTATTGGATGGTCCTCACCTCCATCAAACCGAACGAGGAGCTGGTGAGCGTCACAGCCAACCCGTTCTGGGTGGCTCATCCGACGCTCGATCACGTCAAGTACCTGTTCTCCTCCACCAGCTACCCGCGCTGGTTCTGGAACACGATGGCCGTCGCGTCCGCGGCGACCGCGCTGAGCATCTCGGTCAGCTTCTCCGCGGCGGTCGCGCTCGCCCGCCTGCGCTTCCGGGGCTCCGAAGGCGTGAGCCTCGGGATCTACCTCGCGTACCTGATCCCGCCCGCCATCCTCTTCATCCCTCTTGC
>VBKQ01000141.1 GCA_005879505.1 Deltaproteobacteria bacterium | reverse complement strand
ACCTTCACGTTGTCGAACGACAGGTAGTAGTAGTCGAGCGGAGAGTCGGTCACCAGCCGGTCGTAGCTGATCACCTTGATCCCGGCCTTCGACGCCTTGTCGATGATGACGGAGGCGCTCGAGGCATCGTGCGGCGCGAGGATCAACACCTTGATCCCCTGCGAGATCAGGTTCTCGCACTGCGCGACCTGCTTGGAGGCGTCGTTGTCGGTGACCTGCACGCGCAGCTCGATGCCCGCCTTCTTCGCCTCCGCCTCCATGGTCTGCCGGTCTTTCACCCAGCGCTCTTCCCGCTGGGTGGGCAGTGAAAGTCCGATCTTGGGTCCAGCAGCCTCGGCTCGCGCGGCCACCAGCACACCCGCGCACGCCGCCAGAAGTCCAACCGACGCTCTCATTCGTTTTCCTCCATTGTTGTTTGCCGCCATCGTCTTCCCCTCCCGCAAGCTCGTTCGGGACTCCACTGCTTCAACCACGCTTCGCCGCCGGCAGGCCCGCTTCGATGCCGGCAGCCGCCTCCGGGTCGATCCTCCGCGCCAGCTCCAGCTCCATCTCCAGCCCTCGTTTCCGCTCCCGCGCGTCGTGCCCGTGCTCCGTCGTATCCTCGTGCAGCAGGGTGAACACCACGCGGCAGCCGGGGCCGTCCGGCGTTCCTTCGACGCGATAGCGCGTCTGGTCCTTGCGCCAGCCGGTCTCCAGCCGGCGGCTCCCGTCGGATTCGCGGCTCGTCTCCTTGGCGGGAGAGAAGAGGCTGTATAGCGTGCCGTGCTCATCGCCGACAGCCTCGCCGTCCTTGCCGACCATGGGATAGCCCTTGTCGGCGAGCAATCGCTGGACCTGCGGCCAGACTTCGTCGAGGGATCTGTTGAAGCGGAAGGCGTCGAGCCGCGCCTGCAGGTATTGCTCGCGCTCGCGCTGCGCCTGGACCGATGCGCAGGCGCCGGAAGCGGCGGCGAGCACGGCGGCGACCAACGCAGCAGGGCGGTTCATCGCTGTTCTCCGGGGCCGGCGACTCTTGCACCGCGGCGAATACAGGGCAAGAGGCGAACGCAGGAACGGCCGGATCCGACGGCTGCTCCCGCTCAAGAAGGAATGGTTATTTGCGCGCCTTGAGGGCTGCGTCTTTCGTCAGGTAGCTCTTGCAATCTCCAGAGTTCACCCACAGCTCCTTGGTATCCTTGATCAGCCAGAACATGTCCTTGTTGCACTGTTCCTTCCTGTCGCCCTTGTGGATGATGTAGTTGACCCGGCCGTTGTCGAACTCCTTCGCGTCGAGCAGCCAGTAGGCGCCGAAGTCATCCTTCCCCGACTGCCCCACCGGCTTGAACCAGGTGACGCCTTTGAGCGGCCGATCGCTGTTCTCCTTGGCGGCAAACTCGTCGCCGGCTTCGTCCTTCTTCTGGAAGCTCTCCCAGACGTGAAGGCCCCAGCCGTCGTAGCTGCCATCGGGGCGGTAATAGTGGATCGCCACCTTCCCCTCGGGAAGCTTGAGCTCCTCGGCGGCGGCCGGGCACGCGAGCGCCGTGACCGCAGCCAGGCCGGACGCGACCAGCAATCTCTCGAACAGGTTCATGATGTTCTCCTCTGGATGACGAAGTCGGGTCGAAATTCATCGGGCGGTGAGCCGTGAAGCCGGGAGGGCATCCTCCCGGCTTCTGCCGGCCGCTATCGTCGCGCGAGCGCTAGTACCAGGCTTCGACTTGCGCGCCGAACGTAAAGCCGGCCTTGTCGCAGCCGAAGGCGCTCGTGGTCGTCGCAGCGTTGCAGGCCGCGCTCTGGCCGGCGATACCGGCCCCCTGCGAAGCGTCGTTCCAGGCCGCAAGGGTCCCGAAGAGCCGGAGCACCGGACGGGTGAAGTAGGAGCCGCCGGGACCCGGGGCGATCATGAGGGTCGGCGCTACCGTGGCCTTGAAGAGACTGCGGGTGTTGGTATTCCCGCCGCCGCTGGCATTGTCCTTGGGCGTGACGCTCGTGTACCCGCCTTCGAGCTCGATCTTGAAGTAATCATTGAGCTGCAGCGCAGGGCGGATGCCCGCGCTCCATCTCTTCAGGCTACTTCCGAAGAGTTGCTTCGTGTCCTGGTAGATGAACACCAATCCGCCCGAGATCTCGCTCGTCGGCTGATAGACCATGTGCTCGATGATGCGCCACTGCCTCGTATCGCTGCTGGCGTCGATTTGTTGACTGCCTTGGCTATGCATGTTTGCGGCGGAGCCCTGCCCCCATTGAAAGGCGAGCTTGTTGAAGCCGCCAAGAAAGTCATTTTGCACCCACTGGACAGTCAGCCAAGGGCTGACGCTCTCCTTGTTGGTGGACTGAACCACGTTCGCATTGGCGCTATCGATGATCAGGGAGACGCCCGCTTCCAGGGTCCCATTCGGGATGATCGGAATGCCGTAGACCCGGAAGTCGGGCTGCCAGAGCACCCGCCGGTCGCTGGCCCTGGTCTCAAAAACCGCGAGAGCCATTTTCGCTGGACCGATGGGGACATCGTCGAGGCCACCGCCGAATCCCGAGGTGTCCCAGTAGAAGTAGTCGATCTGGTGGATGTCGTTGCGGTGATAGTAGCGCTTGCCGACCCAAGCCATGCTGCCGCTGGGCAGGAACGGGAGCCCCTTGGCGCCGACCCAGTTCTGGCGCAGGGCGATCTCATTCGGATTGTTGGAGGTGGCGCCGGCATTCTTGAAGCTATCGAAGTCTCCACCGGCCAGGGCCGTGACGTACGCGATCATGCCATCGTAGACGAACTCGACGCCGCTCTTGTCCTTGTAGAGGCTCTGGGAGAACTCCCACTCCGCGTAGTTCTCGCACTCGTTGCCGAGGCGGAACTTGTATTCGCTGCCCGGGTCCTGGAAGCAGACCTGACTGCCCCCCTTGTTGTTCCCGCCAATGCCGCTGCGGAAGTATCCGTGGAAGTCGACCGCGGACGCCTGGGACGCCGCGAGCGCAAACAGAGTAGCTCCTAGGACGATCAGCTTTTTCTTGATTCTCACGTGTTTCCCCTCCTGCTGGTTTTTTCGCTGCGAGACTTTGCCTCAGTCCTGGTTCGCCTTCATTTCCGGACCATCTTCAGCGTGGCCATCTTCTTGGCCGTCCCGTCCGGGTTGCATTCGTACGCCAGCATCTTGTGCTGCTCTTCGATCTCGCTCTTGTCGCCCGTTCCCTTGCCGGCGAGAACGTCGATCACGTGCGGGTCGCAATCGCTGTCGGTGCCGCCGCCGAAGCGATGCTGCCCTTCGTACTCGTTTGTCGACCGTCCCGGAGATCGTGCGGCCCTTGCCCACGGTCTCTTCCGGGACGACGATGTCCTCTTTCAGGTCGCCCGCCTTCTGCTTCGCCTCGGACCTCACGCGACCCGCCGGCTGGGGCGAGAGGATCAGGACCTTGTTCCATTCCTCGCCGGCGGCGAATTGGACGTTCGTCCCAGGGATACCCTTGGCATGGCCGCCCTTGCCGGTCTTGATGTGGATGATCGCCATCTGGATGGAGAAGTTCGCCGGCTGCGGCATCTGCCAGGGGTCTTCCAGGTCGGCATTCACGGAAACCTCGAAGGTGACCTTGTCACCGGCCTGCTTCACCCTGAGCTGCGTCAGGTCGAACGAACCGGGCTTGTATACCGGATCCGTCGGATAAACGTACTTGCCCGGGCCGTTGTCATCGCCGGTGGGGTCCTTGAAGACCACCTCCTGCGCCGAAGCAGTGGATGCGCCGAGCGCCACCGCTGCTGCGAGGATGATGCGGAGACCAGCCACGTTCGCCTCCTTTCCGTTCAAATCGATCAACCTTTCACGCCGCCCGCCGTGAGGCCCGAGACCAGGTACTTCTGTAGATACAGGAAGAGCAGGACGACCGGAATAGAGACGATGATCGAGCCGGCCGCGAAGTAGCCCCACTGCTGCGAGAAACCGCCGACGAAGAAGCGCAGGCCCACCGGCGCCGTGTACATGTTCTCCTTGTCCATGAAGGTGGCGGCGAGGATGAATTCGTTCCACGCCGTCATGAAGGAAAACAGCGCGGTGATCGCCACCGCCGGCTTCGCGAGCGGGAGCACGATGCGCCAGAAGATCTTCCCCGCCGATGCGCCCTCGATGACCGCGGCCTCCTCCAACTCCTTGGGGATGGTGTCGAAGTACCCCTTGAGCATCCAGACGCTGAAGGGGATGGAGGTGGTGGCGTAGACGATGATCAGACCGATGCGCGAGCTGCCCAGCCCGAGCAGCTGCACGATGATGATGTAGAGCGGGATCAGCATCAGCGTGCCCGGGAACATCTGCGAGACGAGGAAGGCCATCATCCCCACGCGGCGGCCCGGGAACTTGAAACGGGAGAAGGCGTAGGCGGCGGTGCAGGCGAGAAAGACGCCGAGGAGCGTGGTGAAGATCGCCACCAGCGCGCTGTTGAGCATCCAGCGCGCGAACGGCTGGTCGCTCATCACCGAAGTGAAGTTCGAGACCGAGAGCTTCTCGGGCCAGGGCACCACGGCGCGCAGCCGGTCGCCGGCCGTGGGGGTCGGGGGCAGATCGGCGATGGCGAGGCTCTGCTTGCCCGAGAAGGCGATGCTGAACACCCAGAGCACGGGGTAGATGGTCACGAGCACAGCCACCGCGAGCATGGCGTGCAGGGGGCCATGCGGAAACTCTTCGCTGATGCGGGAACGGGGCATCCGGTCAGGCCTCCGTCGCCCGGGAAACGCGGTTCTGGATGCTGCCGTACACGAGCAGGATGCCGAAGATCACCGTCGAGTAGGCCGCAGCGTAGCCGTAGCGGTATCGCTCGAAGGCGAACTTGTACGCCTGCGTGACCAGGATCTCGGTCGAGCTGCCCGGCTCCCCTCCGGTGACCAGGTAGATGATGTTGAACATGTTGAACGTCCACACCACCGAGATGATCACCGCCGGCACGAGCGCGGGGCGCAGCGAGGGCAGCGTGATCGCCTTGAACTGCTGCAGGCGGGAGGCGCCGTCCACGCGGGCGGCTTCGTAGAGATCGGCGGGGATCGACTGCAGGGCGCCGAGCGAGACCACCATCATGAAGGGGAAGCTGAGCCATCCGTTGGTGGCCAGCGCGGTGAGGAACGACGATGCCGGACGATCGAACCAGGACACGGCGGGGAAGCCGAAGAGCTGGATCACCTGGTTGATGACACCGAACTGCTGGTGGAACATGCCTTTCCAGATCAACGCGGTGATGTAGTTCGGCATCGCCCAGGGCAGGATGAGAACCACGCGGTAGATCGGCCGCAGCGCGAGCGCCCGGGTATTGAGGACTAGCGCGAGGATCAGGCCACTGACAACGCCGATGGTGACGTTGCAGACCGTCCAGATGATGGTGAAGAGAAGCGTCCAATAGAAGTTGAGGTAATTGACGAACGAGCCGCCGTCCCCTCTCTTGATGAAGGCGAAGTCGCCGAGGATGTCCGCGTAATTGCGCAGGCCGATCCAGACGTCGGAGATCGCCTTGCCCGTGTTGTACAGGTTCGAATCGGTGAACGAGAGCGTGACGCCGTAGGTGAAGGGGAAGAAGACGAGCACCACCATCCCCAGGATGGCGGGCGCGATGTACAGGTAGGCTTGCCGGTGGCGTCGCAAGCTCCGGCCGATCAGGTTGAAGGCGCCGAGACCGACGAGCAGGAGCAGCGCGAGCGCGAGCGCCCCCGCGCCGAGGAGCGTCCGCCGCAGCTCGCGCGCCGCTGTATCCACCGCTTGGGCGAGGCGCTGCGGGTTCACCGAGCCGTCGGGAGTGAGCAGCCCGAGCGGTTGGCGGAAATCGTCAACGTCCCATGACCCCGGCGCGGCGGCCGCCCCTGGCAAAACCTGGGCAGTCGCCACCGCCTGCGTCACCGTTGCCTGGTCGCGGACCCGCTCGGCTACCTGCTCGGCGGCGCGTTGCTGCTGCGCCGCCAGCTCGGAGACGGCGGCGCGCCCCATCCAGGACAGGGATGCGGCCACGCAGACCACCGCCGCTGCCAGCAGCGGCAAGCGCTTCTCGCCCAGCAGGAAGGCAAGCCCGCCGAATACGGCGATCGGCGCGATCAGCGCGAGCAGGAACCCAGACCAGCCCGCTGGCTTCGGAAGCGGCAGTGGCGCGGTCTCGATCTCCACGATTCCGACGACCGCACCGTTCTTCTCCAGCGGCCCGGCGAGGGAAAGCCGTGCGCCGGCGGGCGCCACTTCGATCTCCGGCTTGCGCGCCTGCTGCTCTTCCCGATTCGTCTGCACCGCCGCCGCGATCCGCTGGCTGCGGTCGTAGAGCGGTTTCTCCTCCCGGCGCAGGCGACGCGGCGCGGCTCGATCGCCCGCGTCGTCCGGGGCGGTCGAAGCTTCCAGCCGGATCCCGTCGGCACGGAAGACCCGCGCCTGCGGCGCCGACGGCGTCCGCGACTGCCAGGCAGCGACCGCGCTGCGGACCGCGTCCCCCTCTCCGCCCGCGCGCCGCACCAGCGAGGTGAGTGCCTGCAGCGTCACCACCGCCTGGCGCTCTTGCGCCTCGTCCGCGACCTGCCTGCTCGCGTCGGAGACGAACCCGCGCAACAAGACTGCGCCGAGCACGGCGCCCAGGGCGACGGCGATCAAGAAGCGCAGCCGGTGTGCGGGCGGGGCGGGCATTACTTCTTCCGCAGCCCCGCGACGTCCTTCGAGATCGCCGCCTGGGCGGCGTCGAGCGCGGCCTTGGGCGACGCGGCATGCCGGGTGACGGAGTTCATCACCGTCGTCGCCGGCGACCACACCATGGTCATCTCCGGCAGGTTCGGCATCGGGACCGCCACCTCGACCTGGTCATGGAACGACTTCAGCACCGGGTCCGCGGCGACTTTCGCGTCCGTATAGGCCGATTGATTGGCCGGGCTCTGGCGGCCCTCCAGCGCCATGATGATGCCAGCCGGCTTGTCGGTGAGGTACTTGATGAAGTCGTATGCCGCGTCCTTGTTCTTCGAGGGTGCGGCGACGAACGCGCCCTCCACGGTCATCCACGGGCGCATCGGCTTGTCGCCGGCCTCCTTGATCTTCGGCAGCGGCGCGAGCCCGTACTGGACGTTGCTCGCGATCTCGCCCAGGAACCAGGGGCCGTTGAAGATCATCGCGGTCTTGCCGTCGTTGAAGAGCGCAGTGATCAGCGCCGTGGACGGCTCCGCCGGCAGGATCGCGTCCTTGTCCAGCCACTTCAAAAGATATTCGAGGGCCTTCACGTTCGCGGGGTTGTTGATCGCCGGCTTCGCGCCGCCTTCGAACACGTATCCGCCGAAGGCGTTCTGCAGCGCGGCGTGGTAGTAGTAATCGCTGTAGGCGTACGCGAGGCCGAACCGGCCTGCGCCCTTGTCGGTGAGCTTCTTCGCGATCGCCACCAGCTCGTCGGAGTCCTTCGGCGGCGCACTGACGAGCTTCTTGTTGTAGATGAGCGTGATGCACTTGTAGTTGAGCGGCAGCCCGTAGACGGTGCCCTTGTAGGTCATCGCCTCCATCGTGGTCGGGATGAACCGCGCCTTCGTCTCGGGGTCGAGGAAGAAGTCGATCGGCTCGACGGTGTTGCCGGCCTCGATCCAACCGCCCAGCCGATCCTGGGCGTAGATGAAGACGTCGGGGCCCTTCCCGCGCGGCACCGCCGCCGAAATCTTGTCGGCGAATGCGTCGTACGGCACCGCGAGGGTGCTCACTTTCGTCGAGGGATGCGAGGAGTTGTAGGCCGCGGCTACCTTCTCCAGCGCCGATTTCTCCCCGGCGCGGTAGGCATGCCACACGACGATCTCGGCCGCGTCGGCGGGGACGGAGGCGAGAGCTGCCAGGGCCAGGGCTGCGATTCCAAGGAGCGTCCTCATCAAGTCTCCTCTTCCTGCTCCACTTTCAGACCGCGATGCGTTGCTGGGTATCGGCGTCGAACAGGTGGAGCCGATCGATCTCCACCAGGGCCGAGACCTTGCCGCCGAACTCCGGCGGGTGGTGCGGGTCCATCTTGAAGGCGATCTGGTCCTCGCCCTGGTGGGCGTGGACGACCACCTCGTCGCCCAGCGTCTCGACCAGATCGACTGTCAGTTGCAGCGCGGCGGTGGCGCCCCGCGTCGGCCGGCCGGGCGCGACGACGTTCTCCGGGCGCACGCCGACAAGGACCGTCTTCCCCACGCGAGAGGCGAGCGCGCCGCGCGCCGCCGCCGGAGCGGGCAGCTTGATGCCGTTGGCGCCGAGTCCCGCGCCACCCTCGGTCACGGTGGCGCGGATGAAGTTCATCGGCGGCGTGCCGATGAAGTTGGCGACGAACACGTTCTGCGGCGTCTCGTAGACGTCGAGCGGGGCGCCGACCTGCTGCAGCTTGCCCTTGTCGAGCAGGGCGATGCGGTTGCCCATCGTCATCGCCTCGACCTGATCGTGGGTCACGTAGATGCTGGTGACCTGGAGGCGATGTTGGAGCTTCTTGATCTCGGCTCGCATCTGCACGCGCAGCTTGGCGTCGAGGTTCGAGAGCGGTTCGTCGAAGAGGAACACCGAGGGCTCGCGCACGATGGCGCGGCCGAGCGCCACGCGCTGCCGTTGCCCTCCGGAGAGATCCTTGGGCCGCCGCTCCAGGAGCCCCTCGAGCCCGAGGATCTTCGCCGCGTCGTTGACCATGCGATCGATCTCGGCAGCGGGAGTCCCGCGGATCTTCAGCCCGAACTCCAGGTTCTCCCTCACGTTCATGTGCGGGTAGAGGGCGTAGCTCTGGAACACCATGGCGATGTCCCGATCCTTGGGCGGGACGTCGTTGACCACGCGGCCGCCGATCTCGATGGTGCCCGAGGTGATCTCCTCGAGACCGGCGACCATCCGGAGCAAGGTGCTCTTGCCGCAGCCCGAAGGCCCGACCAGCACCATGAACTCGCGCTCCTGGATCTCCAGGTTGATCCCGGTGATCACAGGCGGGTTGTCGCCGTAGCGCTTCGCGACATCGTGCAGGACGACGCTGGCCATCGACGACCGCCTGTAAAAAGGAAGCGAGTACGCTGCGCCGAGGTGCTACTCGGACCTACGCACATGCCACGTGTAGGTGCGTGAGTGCAACGTCAATCAGCAAACGCTTCAACGCGTTGCGGCAGCAATGATCCGGAAGCGGCGCGGCGCTACCGTGATCGTCATCGTCCCCGCGCCAGCCGCGAGACCCGAAGCGGACCCATCGATCAGATCGACGATCTTTGCGGATCGCCACTCCTCCGGAGCCGCGAAGCTCGCGCTGGCCGCTTCCCTCCCGCGATTGACCGCGACAACCACCGCATCGCCCGATCTCGCATCGCGGCGCGCGAAGACGTAGAGATCGCCCTCGGTCGATAATCCGACGTGATCGCCGCGAGATAGCGCCGGGTGCGCCCGGCGGATCCCGATCAGTTTCTGATAGTCACGGCGCAAGTCGTCATCGCGGGGAAGCGCGGCGCCCGGTTGCAGGTTGCGCGAGCCCCAAGGCATGTCGCTACGGTTCTCCGGCCATTCGCCCCCGAGGCGGGCCACCTCCTCGCCGTAATAGATCACGGGGATGCCCGCCGTAGTGAATTGCAGCGCCACCGCAAGGCGGAACAGCTCGAGGTCACCCTTGAGCTGGTAGAGAGCGCCCGTGACGTCGTGGCTGGAGAGGAAATGCGCGAGCAGATGGCCGCGCCGTACCTTGTGACGCTTCTCCAGATATCGGTTGAACGCTACCGTCCGCCCCCGTCCCTGGACGAATCCGAGAACGCTCCCCTGGAAGCTGAAGTCGAACCCTGCGTCCAGTTCGTCGGGCTCGAACCAAGGATCGAGCACGTCGGCATCGCCGCCCCACACCTCCCCGAGCAGGAAGAAGTCCGGCCCGAGCTCCGCGCGCGTGCGCTTGCGGTGCTCTTGCCAGAAGGGATGGTCGACATGCTTGACGGTATCGAGGCGGAAGCCGTCGATCCCCGATCGCTTCGCCCAGCCGAGCTGCGCATCGAGGAGGAATTTCGCCACTTCCGGCAGCTCGGTCTTGAAGTCCGGCAGCCCGGCCAGACAGCTGGTGAGGTCGTCGTCCCCGCAGTCGCCGACGATGTTCGAGCGGAGCCAGTGCCTGGTCTTCGGGTCGCGAAGATAGCGCGAGTCGTAGCCGGCGTGGTTGTAGACGACGTCGAGCAGGACCTTGATCCCGCGCGCGTGGCAGGCCTCGACGAGCCGGCGGAGGTCCTCCTCGGTCCCGAAGCGGGGGTCGAGGCGCGTGAAGTCGTCCGCCCAGTAACCGTGGTACGCCCAATCCGGGAAGCCGGCGCCGTCGACGTGCCCCTCGATGTTCTTCACCAAGGGGTTCACCCAGATCGCCGTCACGCCCAGCGACGCGATCTCGTCGAGATTCGCGATCAGCCCCTTCAGATCGCCGCCGTGAAAGGCGCCTTTCGCCTTGCGGTCGACGTTGGCGTCGTTGGTGGGATCTCCGTCGGCGAATCGATCCACCAGCACGAAGTAAACGATGTCCTCCGACCAGGGCCGCGACGGGCGGACGGGGGCCTTGGGAGCGGCGGCGCAGGCGGCGAGGAGGGCAGCGAGGAGCGCGACGATCGCGTGCATCGCTGCAGGGTAGCGCGTTTCAGCGGCTGTCCGCTTCGATGGACGCCTCCACGGCGCGTGCCGCCTCGAGGGGAAATTCTGCGATCCGCTGCGGCAGCTCGCGCAGCGCGATGCGCAACAGGCGCAGTGCGGACTCCACGGGAGGACGTCCCAGCGACTCGTCCAGCTCCCGCCCGAGCCGTGGGTAGACTTGCTCGAAGCGGCGCAGGGGGTCGAGGGTATCGACCGCGCCCGCGTTCTCTGATGGCACCGCAGCTGCGAGCAGCTGCGCCAGTTGGTTCGCGGCGGCCTGGATCAGCGCGCGGCCGTCGACACGCTCGCCGCGCCGATAGCGGCCGGCGCCGACCAGCAGCGCCGTCAGCATCTGTCCCGACGACCAGCGCAGGTCTGGGCGGCGATCGGCGAGATCCCCCGCCGTGCGCTCGCGCAGAGCGCGCATCCGCTCGGCGACCCCGCCGCGATCGAGCAAGACGCGAAAGCGGTTGATGCGGGCGACGGACATCTCCTCCGGGTCGAACACGGCGAACTCGAGCAGATGCGCGTCGCGATAGAGCACCTTCACGCCGTGCGCCGTCTCGCGGTAGGCGAGGACGATCTCCTCGCCATCGGGCAGCCAGGAAAGCTCGGTCCGCATCCGCTCCTGCTCGCCGGGCCGGCTGATGACGAAAAAATCATGGTCGGACCATTGGTCGGGCGGCGGCTCGCCCGACATCGAGCCCAGCGCAACCAGCCCGAGAACGCGCTCGTCTGCGGCGAGGCGCTCGCGCAGCCGTTCGCTGAAGCGGCCGTACGCGTCGCGATCCATGGCGCGCCCGATCCTCTCACGAAAACGCTGCGGATCAAGGAGCGACGGGGGCGGGCGGCGGCTCGTCCTCGACCGGCGATGGGCCGAGCAGACCTTTGAGCGACACGTGGCCGGCGACGAGGAAGATGGTCCCCAAGCCAACCTGCACGATGAACTGCAGGAGCCAGATGGTGTTCGCGAATGCGGCGCCGCGGGCGGAGAAGCCGCCCGGATCGAACAGCGAGAGGCCGGCCTGGGTGAAGAACTGCATGGTTCCCACCATGCCCGGACCAGCGGGGACCATCACCCCGACCACCTGGATGGTGAGGATGACGGCCAGCATCAGGGGAGTGAGCGCGGTGAACCCGAATGCCGGGGCCACGATCCCGAGGCCTGTTGCGGTCAGCGTCCAATACAGCGCGGTCAGCGCGAAGAACGAGATCAGGCGCCAGCCGGAACCGAGATGGACCGCGCCGATGAACGCGTCGAGCATCCCGGTCGCGCGCGCCGCTACACGGGGCGAGAAGGGGCGGAGCAGGCGATCGGCGAGAGCGACTGCGGGATCGTGGAAGAACACGGCGAGCACGAGCGCCGCGCAGAGCGTGAGGAAGCCGAGCGCCACCAGGACGGAGGCGCTCCTGGCGAACTCGACGTAGTTCCCCGCGGCGGACCGCCCGAGCATCCGCAGGGAGATGATCCCGAGCACGCCGATGGCGATGCCGTCGACGATCCGCTCGACGACGACGGAAGCGAGCGCGCCGCTGCGGCGGAGCGGCTGCCCTCCTCCCGGCGGCGGCCGCGCGATGAGGAGCGGCCGGGCGAACTCGCCCAGCCGCAGGGGCAAGAGCATGAGAAGCATCCAGCCGACCGCGCTGGCGGAGTTCAGCCGCTTGAACGGCACCTGCCCGAGCGGCCGCAGCAGGAGTCCCCAGCGGACCGTCCGGACCAGATGGATGACGAGCAGCAAAACGACGTAGGCAGTGATGCGCGCCGCATCCGCCTGCGCCATGGCGCGGCCCACCGCCCGCACGTCGGTGTGGCGCAACGAGAGCCAGACGAACACCGCGCTCATCGCCAGCGAGAGCACGGTGCGCACCAGGAGCTTCACGGACGGCATCGGGGCGCCCCGCGTAGCACGCCGTGGCGGGGCCGGTCTACTCTTTGTCCTCCTGGTCGCGCTTTTGCGGCTGCGCCTCGGCAAGTGGTCCCGGGACGCGATAAGAGCCGGTGAACCAGCGAGCCAGGTCGGTTGCCCGGCAGCGTGCCGAGCAGAAGGGGAAGGCGGGGTTCTCCTCGCGCGGCTTCACCTCTTTGCGGCAGCTTGGACAGCGAGGCACGATCGTTTTTGTAAGATGCGGCCGCGCGGGGTTCAACCCAGGCGATTCCGGACAGCCGCGAGCCAGAAGATTGACCAGAGCGCAGTCGCATTCTATGAGGGGGCACGCATGGCACCCCACCGCGCGCGCGAGCGCACTGTGCTCGTCGTCGACGACGATCCGGACATCCTGCAGACGCTCGCGCTGTGCTTGTCGAGCGAGGGGTATGGTGTGCTGATGGCCGCGAACGGGCAGGAAGCGCTGGATGTACTGAAGCGGGAGAAGCCCGCTTGCATCCTGCTCGATCTGATGATGCCGGTGATGGACGGATGGCAGTTCGTCAGCGAGATCGACCAGCGGGGCTTGCGCCGGGCGCCACTCTTGATCCTGAGCGCCGACCGCGCGGTGCAGGGGCACGCGGCCAAGCTGCACGCCGATGCTTATCTGGCGAAGCCGTTCGACCTCGACGAGCTGCTGGGGAAGGTCTCGCAGCTCACCGGCGGTCCCGACGGCCAGGGACAGGCGCACAAGAGGAGCGCCTAGTCGCGGCCGCCGAAGGTGGCGGATCACGCCGGGGCGACGCGAAACACCCGGAAATGCGGACGCAGCGCCGCTTCCGCGCCGTCGCGCGCCTCGTCTCCGAAGGCGACGACCACGGCGCAGTCGCCGCCGCCGGCGCCGCTCGGCTTTCCGGCAGCACCCGCCGCCGAGGCGAGCGCGCATGCCTTCGCCAGCTCCGGCGTGGCGATCGGAACGCCCGCGTCCTCGCCGAGGGCAGCCATGGCCGCTGCGCCCCTGCGGACCGCGTCGAGAGCGGACTGCGCGTCGCACGACTCGAGGGCGTCGCGCAGCTTCCCCTCTGCGGCGGAGATCTCGCCTGCCCTGGCCTGCCAGCGGGCCGGGGCGCCGCGGGCAAAAGCCCGCACCTCGCGCACCAGCGAACGCGTGTTCGCCGGCGCTCCCGTATCCACCAGCAGCAGGCGCAGCTCCGGGGGGATCGCGAGGCGGCGCACGTCGAGAGGTCTCGAGGCCGCAACCCGCTCGCCAGGAAGCGCCATCACCTCCTCCGCGGACTGCCAGACGATCCGCGATCGCACCTCCAGGATGCCTCCGAGCGCGGCGGCAGCCACGTCGGCGCCGCTCCCCGATCCCCCTTGCTCGGCCCAATGCGCCCCGGCCGCGAGAGCAAGGATCTCGTCCTCTCCGGCCGGCCGATCCGCGAGAGCGCATACGGCGCGGACTGCCAGCACGGAGGCGGCGGCGCTGCCGCCGAGGCCGAGCTTGCGCCCGTCGTGCGAGAGATCGTCTTCGAACGAGATGCGCACGCCGCCCCTCTTCCCGCAGAATGCCATCGCCAGCAGCGCTGCGCGCGCGGCGAAGCGGAGCTCCGCAGGGGCCTGTCCGCCGTCCCAGAGCAATCCAGAAGGCCGGTGGAGAATCTGCAATCCGGGGGCGCCCGGCTCCGCAACCGCGTGCATCTTCCAATCGATTCCCACCACCAGCGCGGGCCGTCCCGGGTCGAGGACGGCGTACTCCCCAGCGAGGAACAGCTTCCCGGATGCCGCGAGCCGCACGGTCATGACAACACGCGCGCTGCGCCCGCGGGCGCGCAGACCACGACCTCGGTCACTCCAGGAACGGAGCGAAGGCGCCCCTCTACCGCACCGGCGTCGGACGATGCGCAGATGGCGACCAGATGCGGCCCGGCGTCGATCGTCGCCCAGGCCGCGACGCCCGAGGCACGCAGCTCGAGCAGCGCGAGGAGGCACGCGACGGTGGCCGGCTGCCAGTACAGGAGCGGGGGATCCGCGGCGAGTGCGTCGGCGTGCATCCGCAGCGCGTTGCGCTCCGCGAGCGCTCCCAGCCCAGGGAGGTCCCGGGCCGCGAGCAGCTTCAGCGCGTCGGGCAGATCGCGCCGGCATTGCGCGATGAAAGCCGCATGGTAGGGCGACGTCTCGCGCGTGGCGCGCATGCCGTCGCGCGAGCCCACCTGCTTCGGCCCGGCCGCGCAGACGGCGATGCAGAAACGAAGGTCCCAGTGCGATGGCGCGAATACCTGGCGCGCGAACGCGTCTTCCCAGACCGCCCATCCCCCGGGCACGCTGCGCGAGGCGGAGCCGCTGCCGATGCGCGCGAGAGCGGACAGCTCATCGGCGGACTTCCTCAACCCCGCCGCGGCGCAGGCCGCTACCGCCAGCGCCGCGAAGCCGCTGGAGCTCGAGGCGAGGCCGGCGGCGGTGGGAAAATCGTTGCCGGAGGCGATGCGCGCGCGCTTGCGGATCCCGGCGGCATCGAGGAGCGCACGGGCCCTGCACGGATCTTCTGGGTGCCCGTCGAGGGTGAACGAGTCCGCCGCGAAATCGCCCAGCTCCACGGTGGTGGTGGTGAGCAGCTTGTCGAGCGCGACCGAAAGTGAGCCAGCCTCCGGCAGGAGCAGTGCCTCGTCCCGCTTTCCCCAGTACTTGACCAGCGCGATGTTCGCGTGCGCCGCCGCGGTCGCTTTCACCCGCCGACCTCTACCGCGAAACCTCCGGTTTCGGCCGCCATTTCACGCGCGTGCGCCTCATCGCGCGCCAACCCGATCGCCGCGCCGCCGCCGCCCGCGCCGGTCAGCTTCGCCCCCAGCGCCCCGGCCTTTCGCAACGCCGCCACCGTTTCCTCGAGCTCCGCGCAGGAAACGCCCAGCTCGCGCAGTCCGGCATGGGCATCGTCGAACGTCGCTCCCAGCCCGGGGAGGTCGCCGCGCTCGAACAGCTGGCGTCCCTTCCTGGCCAGCTCGCCGAGGCGCGCCAGCAGCGGGTCGATCCGCGCGTCCGCTTTGCGGCGCTCCGCCAGCGGCAGGACCGTGCTGTGCGTTCCGCGCGCGATGCCGGTCAGGGCGACCGCGATCCAGGCAGCGCCGCGCACCGCCTCCACGCGCGGTGGTTCCCCGCGGATGAAGAAGATCACCCCCTCGCGGGCGCAGGCCATGGGATCGACTCCGGAGGGTGCGCCGTGGAGCACGCGCTCGATGCGCATGGCGAGAGCGGCCGCCTCGTCCGGGCTGCACCCCGGCTTGAACGCCCGCGCCAGCGCGACGCCGAAGGCGGCGGAGCTTCCGAGCCCGCTGCCGAGCGGGATCTCGCTTTGCAGGCGGGCGTGGAACGCGCCTTCGAAGCCGGCCTCCCGCGCCATCGCCACCGCGGCTTCGCGCAATGGGAACGGGGTCTGGATTCCACCCGGCAGCTCGATGCGCGTCTCCCCTGCCGGCAGCAGCTCCACCGTCACATGGCGCGGAATGGATGCGGCCAGCGCCGGATGTCCGTAGACGACGCTGTGCTCGCCGAGAAGGAGCACCTTTCCCGGCGCGCGCCCGCGCCTCATCCGGCGAGACTCTCGATCCACGTCCGCAGCGGGTCCAGGATCACACGGCGCGAGGCGCGCAGCGCCGCGGTGTCGCGGGCCCCGCAGAGCAGGAAGGCGGCGCGCAGCGCGCCGAGAATGCCGGCGAGCTCCGCCCGCGCTCCGTCGATGCCCGACTGCTGATGGGCGCGGACCAGGGGTAGGGCGAATCCGGCGACGTCGGCGCCGAGCGCCAGCGCTTTTGCGGCATCCAGCCCCGACCTCAGCCCGCCCGAACCGACGATCTGCATCTCGGGCGACGCAGCGCGCGCCGCGGCGATGCAAGCCGCGGTGGGAATTCCCCAGTCGCTCAGGAGCTCGCCGAGTCCCCGCGCCTGCGGATCGCGAGCGCGGAGTTGCTCGACGCGGGGCCAGCTCGTTCCTCCGGCGCCGCTGACATCGGCGGTGCGCACCCCCCGCACCGCCAATTCGCGCAGCACTGCGGGGCCGATGCCGCAGCCCGTCTCCTTCACGATCACGCGGTCTGCGCCGACCCTCGCGACCAGCTCGCCGATGGCGTCGAGGCAACCGCGAAAATCGCGGTCTCCGCCGGCCTGCACCAGCTCCTGCGCCGCGTTGAAGTGGATGGCGATCGCGTCCGCCTCCAGCATCTCCATGACGCGCAGCGCCGCTCCGGTCCCGCGCTGCACGAGCTGCTGCGCGCCCAGGTTCGACGCCAGCAGCGGCGGGCGTGCGGGCTTCACCGCGAAAGTGGCGAGGAGATCGGGCTGCTCGAGCAGGATGCGCATGGACCCCACGCCGAAGGCGACGCCGGCCTCCTCCGCCAGCGTCGCGAGGTCGCGGTTGATCCGGCCTGCGCGCTCCGTTCCGCCCGTCATGCCGACGATCATCAGCGGCGCCCGCAGCCTCCTGCCGCAAAGCTCCGCCGACAGCTCGATCTGATCGAGCGAGAGCTCCGGGGCGGCGCGGTGCACGAAACGAACGCACGAAAGCAGCGGATCCGACCCTTCCGGCTCCACCTCGGGCCGCTGCACCAGGTCGAGGTGCTGCGACTTCCGCTGTTCCAGATCGTCGTGCATCCGGGGGGATGTACCAAATCGGCCCGCACGGCGCATGGCCTTTCGGAAGCATCCGGGTCATCGCACGCCGATTGACGCCGGGCCGTGGGAGCGTTACGGCACGGCGCGTGAGAATCGCGCTGGCGCAGATCGACACGACAGTGGGGGCTTTCGACGCGAACGCGTCCCGCATCCTGGACCGGACGAAGGAAGCGGCCGAAAAAGGCGCGCAACTCGTCCTCTTTCCCGAGTTGGCCCTCAGCGGGTACCCGCCGAAGGACTTCCTCGAGCTGGGCGAGTTCGTCGACCGGTGCCGGGCAGCGCTCGAGGAGCTGTCCACCGACGCGGTATTCAGTCGCGTGCCCGCGCTGGTCGGGTTCCCCGAGCGACATCGAGGGGCGGGGGCGGGCCTGTACAACGCAGTGGCGCTGCTCCAGCGGGGCAGCGTCGCGGCGATCATCCGCAAGTGCCTTCTGCCCACCTACGACGTCTTCGACGAAGGCCGCTACTTCGACCCGGCGCCGGAGCCGGGGCCGCTGCTGGAGGTGGCCGGGACGCGCCTGGGCGTCTCCATCTGCGAGGACCTCTGGAACGACAAGCAGTTCTGGAAGCAGCCCCGGTATCTGCGCGATCCGATCGAGGAGCTGGCCGCGAAGGGTGCCGAGCTGCTGGTCAACGTCTCCGCGTCGCCCTATGCAATGGGCAAACCCGAGGTCCGGCGCAGGATGGTCAGCGCGGCCGCGCGCCGCCACGGGCTGCCGATCGCCATGTGCAACCTGGTCGGCGGGAACGACTCGCTGGTCTTCGACGGCCGATCGCTGCTGGTGCGCGCGAACGGGGAGCTCCAGCGGGAAGCGGCCGCGTTCCGGGAGGACTTGATCGTCGAGGAGCTCGCGCCCGGCACGGCCCGGCGCACGCAACCCGCCGGTCGCACACCGGGCGCCTCCGTGATCCCGGACCAGACCGCGGAGACCAGTGCCGGGGCACTCGCGGTCGTGGCGGGGTACGAAGCCGATCTGTCGGATGACACCTGCCAGGAGCTCGCCGACGCGCTCACGCTAGGAATCCGCGACTACACCCTGAAGACCGGGTTCCACCGGGCGGTGCTCGGCCTGTCCGGAGGAATCGACTCCGCCCTCACCGCGGTCCTGGCCGCCCGCGCCCTCGGCCCCCAGAACGTCACCACCATCGCCATGCCTTCCCGCTACACCGCGTCGATGAGCAACGAGGACGCCGAGGTGCTCGCGAAGCGGCTCGGGGTGCAGTTCCACCGCATCGCCATCGAGCCGATCTTCCAGTCCTATCTCACGGCGCTCGCGCCGGTGTTCGCCGGACGCGAGCCCGATGTTACGGAGGAGAACCTGCAGGCGCGCATCCGCGGAACACTGCTGATGGCATTCTCGAACAAGACCGGGGCCCTGCTGATCACGACCGGAAACAAGAGCGAGCTGGCGACAGGGTTCTGCACGCTGTACGGCGACATGGCGGGTGGGCTCGCTGCCATCGGCGACCTCTCGAAGACGGCCGTGTACGCCCTGGCGCGCTGGTTCAACCGGCAGGGGCCGGAGCTGATCCCCTCGCGCATCCTCACCCGGCCGCCCACGGCGGAGCTGCGCGAGAACCAGACGGACCAGGACACGCTGCCGCCCTACGACGAGCTGGACAAGGTCCTGCGCAGCCACATCGAGGAGCACCTGGGCGCGCGCCGGCTGATCGAGCGCGGCTTTTCCGAAGATCTGGTCCGCCGCGTGCTCAAGCTCGTCGTCCAGAGCGAATACAAGCGCCGGCAGGCGGCGCCTGCCTTGCGGGTTACCGCTCGCGCGTTCGGGGAGGGGTGGCGCTTCCCGATCGCGCACGGATATCGCCATTAGAGAGCGCAGGCGTGCGGCCGAGCGGCCGTGCGATCGTCCGCGGCACGGCGAGCCTTCAGCGCGTGGCTGCTATACACTCCGGCCAGTCCTACGAATGGGCAGACCTGAACGCCCGTCCAACGGACGTAAGGAGAACGGCCATGCGTCGCTATCGGAACTTGCTCATCTCTGGCCTCGCCGCCGCAGCGACCGGCTGCATCTACGGCCGCGAGCCCGTACGCGATGACCGTCACATCGATGCGGCCCCGCCGCCGCCCGTCGCCGAGTACCCCACCGATTCCGGTTCCTCGACCTATCAGAGCTACCAGACTGAGGCGCCACCTCCGCCCGCCGGCAGCGACGTCTCCAGCGAGGCTGTCTTCTACGAGCGGCTCTCGCCCTACGGATACTGGACGTTCGTCGCTCCCTACGGACGGGTCTGGGTTCCCGCCGTCGGGTACGGCTGGCGTCCCTACTACTATGGTCAGTGGGTCCTGACCGACTGGGGCTGGACGTTCGCCTCCGACGACCCCTGGGGCTGGGCCGCGTACCACTACGGCCGCTGGAATTGGGCAGTCGGAGTCGGCTGGTACTGGATTCCCGGATACGTCTGGGCGCCGGCATGGGTCTACTGGCGGTACGGGGGCGGTTACGTGACCTGGTGTCCGATCGGTCCGGCCGGAGTCGCATTCGGCTACCGGCATCCGGCGTGGATCGCCGTCCCAGAACGCCACTTTACGCGCCCGATCTCCGGGGTCGCGTTGCCCTCCCAACGGACGTCCGGCGTGGTCACGCAGGCGCGGCCGCTGGCCGGCGCACATGCCACCGTCGCTCGCAGTGGCAGCTTCGGCCCTCCGGTGACCAGCGTCGCGCGGGCCACCGGGCAGCAGATCCGGCCGTTGGCGGTCGCGCAAGCCGTGCGGCCGCGGCCGACGACCGTCCAGAGAGGACCGGCGGTGGGCGCGATGCGCTCTCCCATCCAGGCTCGCCCGCGGACGGGATCGTACGGCCGTTTCGGGCCGGCTGCGCGACCGGGTGGAGGCCCCCGCGCCATTCCTGGCGGGCAGCCCGCATCGGCGCCCAGATCCAGCTCGCCTTCCGGCGGCGGCGCGCCTGCCTCAACTGCTCCTGCCGGTGGAGGCGCTCCGCATGCCTCCGGAGGTGGCGGACACGGCGGCGGTCCGCACGCCACCAGCGGCAGAGCGCGGTAGGTCGGGTCCACTTCGGGAACGCCTGATGGCCGTCGACGTGCAGCGGGTGCTGGTGGTCGGGGCAGGGACGATGGGCAGCGGCATCGCCCAGGTGGCAGCGCGCGCCGGATACCGAACGGAGCTGTTCGACGTAGAGGCGGGTGCCGCGCAGCGCGCTCTGGAACGCGTGGCGGAGTCACTCGGGCGCGCGGTCGAGAAGGGCCGGTGCAGCGCCCAGGAGCGCGACGAAGCGCTGCGCCGACTCGCCATGGCCCCCGACCTGGATGCCGCCGCGGCACAGGCCGATCTGATCGTGGAAGCCGCGCCCGAGGACCTCCAGCTCAAGAAGGAAGTGTTCGCGAGGATCTCCAAAGCGGCCCGGCCGGAAACCATCCTCGCCAGCAACACCTCGTCGCTGCCGATCACCGCCATCGCTGCGGCTGCGCGAGGACCCGAGCGCGTGATCGGGCTTCACTTCTTCAACCCCGTGCCGGCGATGAAGCTGCTCGAGATCGTCCAGGGCGAGCGCACGCATCCCATGGTCGTCACGGCGGCGCGCGCGGTAGGCGCCAGGCTCGGGAAGGAAGTGGTGGTGGTGCGCGATGCGCCGGGGTTTGCCACCAGCCGGCTCGGCATCGCGCTCGCCATGGAGGCGATCCGGATGCTCGAGGAGGGCGTCGCGTCGGCGGAGGAGATCGACCGCGCCATCGAGCTCGGCTACGGGCACCCGATGGGGCCGCTCAAGCTCACCGACCAGGTGGGTCTGGACGTGCGGCTCGCGATCGCCGAGCACCTCACGACCGAGCTGGGAGAGCGCTTCCGACCGCCTCAGCTGCTGCGCCGGATGGTGCGCGCGGGAAAACTCGGCAAGAAGGCCGGGGAAGGGTTCTACAAGTACTAGGGGGGTTTCGGCCAGAGCGCTCGGGTGTTACCAATTCCTACATGCAGCCTCTTGCCACCGTGGTCCCCTTCGGCGCTGTCCCTGCCCGGGCTGCCGCGAGGCTCGACGCTACGGCCTATGCGTGCGACCTCCTCCCGTTCGGGGAGGATCTCTTCGGCCGCATCAAGCGGGCGGAAGCAGGGTCGGTGGTGCTGTTGCTCGCTGATGAATCCGGCGACCCGGCGCTGGCCGGCGCGACGAAGGCCGCCCGCATCCTCGAAAGGCGTGGAGGAGGAGAGGCGGTCGTCGTTCTGCCTCCGGTTCCCGCCTTGCCCGGACCGCAGGCCCGCGCGCGGCTGGAGCGCGCTGCGTCACTGAGCAAGTGCTGCGTCGTGCAGCCAGTTGTGCCGGCTTCCTGGGCCGATGCGGTGCGTTGCTTCATCGAGCCACTAGCCGTGTATGGCCTGATCGGAGTCGACCCACGCGAGATCCACGACCTTCTTCGGCCGCGCGCGGCGCTGCTCCACCTCTGGCAGGACCATTCTCTCGACCGCGCCCTCCCCTATGCGCGCGAGGTGCTGATGACCTGCCGGCTGGGACCCAGCGCAACCCTGCGCGAGGTGGAGGAGGCAGCGAGGCGCATAAGGGAATCTACGGAGGCGCGGCTCGTGCTCGCGGGACCTGAAGTGTCCCGCGACGACGGCCCACGCGCCATCGCCGCGGTATTCCTGTAGTGGCCTGATTCTGTACGGCCTAAAGCAATCGTCGCCAAGCCGCCTTCGGCTGCCGCGACTAGATCCCTTCGAGCAGCTCGGGCAGGCGACGCGCGAACTCCCCCTTGCTCAGCACCTGATCGCAGCCGGCCGCGCGCGCCGCCGAGATCACGTCCTCGCGCGTGTGATCGACATAGCCGATCACGGTGACGTCGCCCCCTTTCTTGATCTCGCGGATGGCGTTGATCGCGTCGAGCTGGGGGGAAGCGAGATCGATGAGCAGCACGTCGGGCTTCTCCCGCGCGACCTCGTCCACCACCTTGGTCCCGCGCTTCAGCCAGGTGATCGGGCGTCCGCCGGCGGCGGCGTTGACCTTCGAAGAGAACATCAGATCGTGGATCGCAGCGAGAATCTTCATGCGCACACCCCCGCGCCCGGCTGCGAGCCGTAGGGCAGTCCGAGCACCTGCGCGGTGCGGCCGTCCTCGAGCGGCACCGCGGAACCGGGAACGATCATCTCCTTGTGGACGTAACCGAGCAGGAGCGCAATGCCGCCAACCTGCGTGGCGGAGGTGACGCGCCCCTTCGCCCCAGTGCCCAGCCTCGAGCCCGGAACCGGCGCCGGTCCCGCTATCTGGAGGCGGACCAGGTTCCAGGCGACGCGGCCCCGGTACGTCGCCATCGCCACCACTTCCTGCCCGACGTAACATCCTTTGCTGAACGACAGCTGCGGATCGAGTCCCGCCTCGATGGGCGTGGTTTCCTCGTCCAGCTCCGCGCCCCACTTCGGGAGGCCGACGGCTATCCGCCAAGCCTCCGCGAGATCGGGCCGCGGCCGCTCCCTCATCGTCTCGAACAGCGATTGCGCCTCCGCCTCTGGCAACAGGAGCTCGAGGCCGAGGGGCTGCGCGCTGCCCGCGATGTGCTCCGGTACCGACCGGGGCGGAACGTCCGAAGGCCAGTAGCGCAGCCGGCGGAGCTCCACCAGTTCCTGCAGCTCGCAGTCCTCCATGATCAGGAGCTTGTCGAGGTGCGCGCGCAATGCGTCGGCGCGATCCGGATCGGCAGTGACGATGACCTCATCGCGCCTGCGCCAGAGCAGGCCGATCGCCACCAGCCGTCCTTTTCCGTTCAAGAACGCGCCCGCGATCGCGCCGCCGTACGGCGCAGCCGCCAGATCGTTGCTCTGCATGCCCTGCAGCCACTTCTCGCGATCGGGACCGACCACGCGCACGCCCAGCGCCGGCCCGAGGTCCTCCAGGCCTACCGGCGGCTGTGGCATTGCGTCCGGAGCACTCCCATGGCTAGGGGTGTAGGGCGCACGCACCGCGTCACAAAATCGCGGCGCGAACGGGAGAGGCTTGCCGGCGGAATCCAGCTCCGCCTCGGGCGCCTTGTCCTCGCTGCTCTTGAACGTGATCTGCGGGCTCATGCTGTTACACTCCTGCGGGTCCTTGGAGGCCCGAATGGCGGAAAAGGTGCTCATCGACTCCGACACCGCCGCCAACGACGACGGCCTCCTGATCACACCCGAGCGCACCGCGAAAGTCGCCGCCTACATCGACGATCCCTGTGACGAAGGCGGCTACGATGCCTTCTGCCGCGACCGGCACGGAACGCTCTGCCAGTTCCACGAAGAGTTCTGCCACGCTCCAGATTATCCCTGCATCGATCGCCTGCGGCACTTCCTCGCGGTCAGCTTTCTCGAAGAGATCGCCCGGCGGCGGGCGCGCGAGCGCAGCAGCTCATAGCAGGTCGGCGAGCACGTCGTCGGCGAACAGGGGCGCGACCCCGCCGCCCCCGACGATGTTGACCACCCGTCCCGGGGCGGCGCGGCAGACGCTCGCGCCTTCCGGCACCCCGGCGATCAGCGACGCATAGGTGCTGATGTCCAGGTGCAGGGAGAGCCTGCGCGCGCCTGTCTCCACGCAGAGGAAGCGGTCGATGGCCGGTGCGTCGACCAGCTCCTGCGCGACCCAGCTCGCCGGCTCATCCGTGCGAGCGCGCGAGAGCGCTTGCCCGAACGCAGCCGGACCGACCTCGCGGCCGATCACCACGCTCTTGCCGCCATAGTCGTGCGACTTCTTCAGCACGTATCCGTCGCCGTCCCCAAGGGCAGCATCATCGATGTCGTCGAGCAGCCGGGTCCAGGGAACGAGCTCCGCGACAGCCGCTCTCTCTTCGCTGCTGAGGAACGCAGCTTTCGCGGCGTGCATCGACAACTCAGCGAAGAGGCCTTTCGTCTCCAGCCAGCCATCGACGCGGTTCCAGATCCCGTGCCGGACAGGATCGAGGAATGCCTGACCGAGCGGCGACGACGGCTCGACGTACCGGGCGAAGAGGTGCCGGTAGATGACACCCTGAGGATCGCCGTCGAGCGCGATGTCCGCAGGCGTGCAAGTGCGGGCGTCGATGCCCCGATCCCGGAGCAGTGCGGCCAAGGCGCGAAGCTCTGTGACTTGCGGGTCGCCGTCCCGGTGGAGGAGCTGGATGCTCGGGGGCTTCGCGCGGTGGCGGGCCGCGGCCAGGAGCGCGTCGATCAGCCAGGTCGCGTTGTGGGAGTTTCGCTGCAGCGCCTGCGTGCGCGCGGGCGTGACGGCTTCCGCCCAGCCGCGAGCCGCCGCGTCCGAGTACACCTGCATCGCCGGGATGGTCGCATTCACCTCGAGCGCGCGGACGCGGCCATCCTCTTCGACGAACCAGTCGACGCGGGAGTGCAATAGCTCCTCCGCCTCCCGCCAGCGGGCGGCGAGCGCCGCGCTCTCCATCGGCGAGAGGTGGCGGAAGAGAAGGCGCGCTCTTTCCGGGCGCCGCTCGAACAGCTCGCGCGCGATCTTCACCAGCCCGCTGGTGATCAGACGCGCGCCTCGCCCGAGCGCCGCCAGCTCTTCCCGCGGCAGCGCGCAAGGCGAAAGCACCAGCGGAATGGGCGCCGGGCCGCGCATCAGCCCGAGCTCTGACGCCCTCCGCTGCGCCTGTGTCGCGAGCTCGTCCCGCGCGCTCGGATCCATGCGGACCAATCGGTCATCCGCGCTCCGTGCCGCGGCCGTCAGCTCGAACAGGTGGATCCGCATCCGGCTCAGTCTAGAACAATCTCACCACCCCGCCGGCAAGGGTTTGCGCTCAAGCGTAGCAATGCTTCAGGTCTCAGGACGCGGCGATGGCGAGGTCGTCGTGGGCCTCGTTGTCGGTCGCAGGCACCAGCGTCAGCTCGGTGACTTCGGGCCGCGCGCCCAGCCGGACCATCGGCATCACCGAACCCGCTCCCCGGTTCACGTATAGATAGCATCGCCCGGCGCGGTAAAGGCCCGCGACGAAGGGTGTGATCAACCGTGCAAGCGAGAGCGAGCGGTGCAGCCAGAGCAACGCTACCTGGCCGCCATGGGTGTGCCCCGAAAGCTGCAGCTCCACCCCGAGCTCCTGGGCCCGCCGCCAGGTATTCGGCTGATGGGAGAGCAGTACGGTCGCGGCGCCTTCCGGCCGCCCGCGCAGCGCGGCGCGCAGATCGAAGCGCCCGCTCCAAGGATCGTCCACACCGCACAGCCAGAGCCCGTCTCCCATGCGCTCGATCAGGATCCCGCGGTTGCGCAGGACCCGCACGCCGGCCCGCTCCAGCTCGCGCTCGACGGCGTCGGGCCCCGCCCAGAAATCGTGGTTGCCAAGGCAGGCGAAGATGCCGTGCTTTGCGGGGATGGATGCGATCGCCTCCGCCGCCTGCTGCGCGAACTGGGGCGAGTTGTGCACGATGTCACCAGTGACGACCAAGAGGTCCGGATTCAGGCGCGCCGCCCGGCGGGCAATCGCTCGCAGGCGCTCCTTGGTGACGTGCCTGCCCGCGTGCAGGTCGGAGAGCTGCACGATGCGCGCGCCGCGCCAGCCTTCCGGCAGCCCCGCCACCGGGATGGTCACCTTCTCGCGGCGCAGCACGCGAGCCCCGAAGAGCGTGCCATAAAGCGAGAGCGCGAAGGGCGCGGCAGCGAGCGGGACCGGCATCGGCGCGTGCCCGAGGTGCGCCACCGTCCAGGCCGCGCGCAGGATCGCGTAGAACAGGCTGCCGAGCCACCATGTCGTCCAAGGGGTCTGCAGGGTCGCGGCGAGGAAGCGCGGAAGACGTGCCTTCTTCTTGCGCCGGAGGATCTCCGCCAGCATCGGGAGATTCAGCGCCAGAAGCAGTCCGGGAACCGACAGACCTAGCAGGACCTGGCCTTGGGACGCGAGCCAGCGCACGAGATCCGAGGCGGCGACGACCTGCGGCAGCAGGGTGAGCCCGAGTACGAGGATGTAGAAGCGCGCCCTACGCATCTGAAAGAGCCTAACCCGCGAAACGCCGGTGCGCATTCCGAGGAAAATTGACCGTCCGTGGAGCATGCTCCTACTCTCGAATGGCGCGAGATCTTCATCGAGCCTGACGAATGACCTCCCGATGCCTCCTGCCGCTACTTGCCTTCTTCTCCCTCGCCGCAGGCGCCGGCGAACCGGACGCCGCGCAGAAGCGCGCCTCGCTGGTGGTCGAAGGCGAAGACCCGACCGAGGAACCCTCGCCGCCGATCCCGCAGGGCGACGAGCGCAGGATCATCGGCGACTACATCCGCGACAACAGCACGCCGATCCGCGAGTGCTACGAGAAGCGCCTCCGGGAGAGCCCTACGCTGCAGGGTAAGCTGGTGACACGGTTCGACATCGGCCCGAGCGGCAGGGTGATCGGCGCCACCGCCGACGGGATCGCCGACCGCGAACTGATCGTCTGCGTGGTCACGGCCGTGCGGAACTTCGAGTTCGACAAGCCGCACTCTGGCGGCAAGCTACGCATCGCATATCCGTTCAAGTTCGAACCGCGGCCTGCGAAATAATCGCGGCCGCCGGAGGCAGCTTCTCTAGACTGTACAGTTCTAGAGATGCGCCCTACCGTTGCCGCATGACCTGGCGCCCTTGGCTCGGAGCGGTGCCCGGGGCGGAAGGCACGCACTTCCGCGTCTGGGCGCCGAAGGCGGATTCCCTTTCGGTCACCGTGCTCGGCGGCCGCTCAGTGCCGCTGCGCCGCGCCAGCGAAGGGTACTTCACGGGCCACGCGGACGGCGTTCGGGCGGGCGCACGCTATTTCTACCGTTTCAGCGACGGACGCGAGCGCCCTGATCCTGCCTCGCTGCTCCAGCCGGAAGGTGTTCAAGGCCCGAGCGAAATCGTGGACCTCGCGGAGATCGCTCCCCGCTCGCCTCGCGCGCCCGTCCCGCTGGAGAGGCTGATCTTCTGCGAGATCCACCTCGGCACCTACACGGCGGAAGGGACCGCCGACGCCGCCGCGCGCTACATGCCCGAGCTGGCGGATGCGCTCTACACCGCGGTGGAGGTGATGCCCGTCGCGGCATTCCCGGGGGCGCGCAATTGGGGCTACGACGGGGTGGCGCCATTCGCCGCCCACGCCGCATACGGAGGGCCGGCGGCCCTCGCCCGGCTGGTAGACGCCGCGCATGCGCAGGGCCTGAGCGCGTTTCTCGACGTGGTCTACAACCACTTCGGACCCGAGGGGAACTATCTCGCTGAGTTCGGCCCTTACTTCACGGCGAAGCACAAGACGCCGTGGGGCGACGCGATCGATTTCTCGGTCCCTCAGGTCCGCAGATACTTCCTGGAGAACGCGCTCCGCTGGGTAGCGCGCGCGGGCGGGGGGTTCGACGGCCTGCGCCTGGACGCGGTGCACGGACTCTACGACGATTCGTCGAAGCACATCCTGCAGGAGATCGCCGAGGCCGTGCACGCGGAGGGCGCGCTGATCATCGCCGAGAGCGACCTCAACGACGTCAAGCTGATCGAGCAATACGGGCTCGACGGCAGCTGGGCGGACGACCTCCATCACGCCATCCACGTGGCCCTCACCGGCGAGTCCCAGGGCTACTACGGCGATTTCCAGGATCCGATGCCGAAGATGGTGGCGGCGCTCGAGCGCGGTTGGTTCTATGAAGGCCAGCACAAGCCGACCTTCGGGCGCAAGCACGGCACGCCCGCGGCGCACCTGCGCGGGCGTCATTTCGTCGTCTGCGCCCAGAACCATGATCAGATCGGCAACCGCGCCCGGGGGGAGCGGCTCACGGCGCTGACCGACGAGGGCGGCCTGCGCGCGGCGGCGGCGGTGATCGCGCTCCAGCCGGCATTGCCGCTCTACTTCCAGGGCGAGGAGTGGGCGGCCCGCGAGCCGTTCCAATACTTCGTTTCGCACACGGATCCCGTGCTGGTGGAGGCGGTGAGAAAGGGACGGAGCGAGGAATTCAAGGGCTTCACCTGGACGGACGTGCCCGACCCGTTCGCGGAGGACACCTTCCGGCGAAGCCGCATCGATCGCGCTCGCAAGGACGAGAACGCGCTCCGCTGGCACAAGTCCCTGCTCGCCCTGCGGCGCGATCACCCGGCGTTGCAAGACGACGCGCGCCAGGACGTGCGCGCCTCGGCGCAAGGCAGCACGCTGCTCCTGCAGCGCGGACCCGTGCTCGTGGTGGCGGCCTTCGCCGCGGAGCCGTGCGAGGTGCAGCTGCCGGACGGCCGCTGGCGCGAGCTGCTCGATTCCGGCGTCTCCGAGCTGCGCGGCGACCGGCTGCGGCTGCGGGGGCGCGGCGCCCTGGTGTTGGAGCAAGGGTGAGGCTGAACCTGATCCCGCTCGGCACGAGCGCGGGGCGGCCGACGCTATCGCGCGGGGCGTCCGCGCTCGCCGTCGTGACGGAGGGGGCCTGGGTACTCTGCGACTGCGGAGAAGGGGCGCAGATCGCTGCGCTGCGCGCGGGCCTCAGCCTCTCGCGCCTCGACGCCGTATTGATCACCCATCTGCACGGCGATCACTTCAACGGGCTTCCCGGCCTCCTCGGAACGCTCGGGCTCGAGGGACGGCAGCGCCCGCTGGTCGTCGCCGGCCCGCCCGGCCTCACGGCGCTCCTGCAGCACCTCGAGCGAGCTGGATCGCTGGGAACCGGAGACATGGAAGTGCGGGTGCTCGAGCAACAAGGCAATGGCGGCGAGGTCCGCATCGAAGGGTCGCAATTCCTGGTCGAGAGCCGGCCGCTGGCGCACCGCGTCCCGACGTACGGCTTTCGCGTGGCGTTGCCGGACAGGGCGGGCACGCTCGACGTGGCGAGGACGGACGCCGCCGGCGTCCCGCGCGGGCCGCTGCTGGCGGATCTGAAGGCGGGCAGACCGGTGACGCTGGCGGATGGCCGCGTGGTGGGCCCCGAAGGCCTGGTCGGCCCGCGGCAGAGGGGACCCGCGATGGCGTACGCCTTGGATACCGTTCCCTGCCCCTCCGCCGTCGACCTCGGGCGCGGAGTGGATGCACTGGTGCACGAGGCGACTTACGAGGACGCGCGGGCGGCGCTCGCGCACGAGCGCGGCCATTCGACCGGCGTGGAAGCCGCCCGCATCGCCGCGGAGGCGGAGGCAGCGGGGCTGGTGCTGACGCACTTCTCGCCGAGCGTGGACGGCGCGGCGCTGGCAGACGAAGCGCGCGCGATCCACCCCCGGATCATCGCAGCGCAAGACCTGGCGGAGATCCCGCTCTGACCCATCAAGTAGAACGCTGATGAGGTGTACAGCCTGAAAATATGGTCGCCAAGCCGCCTTCGGCGGCCGCGACTACCGGAGCTCGGCACGGAGGCGCAGGTAGCCGGCGAGACGAAACTCGTCACCATGCTCGAGCACGCACCTGGTGATCTTGCGGTCCTCGAAGAAGGTCCCGTGCTCGCTGCCGAGGTCCTCCAGCAGCCAGCCCTCGTCGCCATGCGTGATCTGCAGATGGCGCGTCTCGATCTGCGGCGAGTTGATCCAGACGTTGCAGTTTCGCCCGCTGCCGATGACGCAGGGCAGATCGATCACTTCGACGGGCATCCCGCGCCCGTCCAGGCCACGGCCGTCGAGCATGAGATAGAGCCGCTGCGGCAGCGGGTTGCCGGGCGCGGCCTGCGGGGCGGGCTTCCTCTCCGGCGCGGCCGGCAGCGATGCGAGAAGCTCGCGCAGGGCGCGCAGCTCCGCTTCCTTCTCGGAGGTGCCGAGGGCCTTCGCGGCCCTCGCGCGCAGCTCGTCCAGCTCGGACGGCTTCTTCTTGCGGACGGTCTTCGCGGCCACCGCTCAGCCCCTTTCCACGAACTCCGCGTGCAGCCGGCGCACGCATTCCTTCGCGTCCTCGCGCGGCACCAGCAAGGCGATCCGCAAGGGCGCGACCAGCACCCCGCGCGGCTCCAGCCCGAGCGCCCTCCGCGCGCGATCCAGGGGTTCCTTC
>VBKQ01000123.1 GCA_005879505.1 Deltaproteobacteria bacterium | reverse complement strand
CTGCGGCCAGTGCCAGGGAACCGGCAAGGTCATCACCGACCCGTGCATGACTTGCCGCGGGGCGGGCAAGGTCGAGACCGAAAGCGTGCTCACCGTGAAGGTGCCGCCGGGGGTCGATACCGGGACCCGGCTCAAGCTCACCGGCGAGGGTGAGTCGGGGGAGCGGGGCGGCCCTCCGGGAGACCTGTACGTGGTCGTGCACGTCCAGGAACACCCGATCTTCATCCGCGAGGATACCGAGGTCATCTGCGAGGTCCCGATCAGCTTCACCCAGGCGGCGCTGGGCGCGACCATCGACGTGCCGACGCTCGATGGGAAGGTGAAGATGAAGATCCCGTCCGGCACGCAGAGCGGCAAGGTGTTCCGGCTGCGCGGAAAGGGCATCCCGCACCTCAACGGCTACCAGCGCGGCGATCAGCACGTGCGCGTGACCGTCGAGGTGCCGGAGAAGCTGACCAAGAAGGAGCGTGAGCTGCTCGAGCAGTTCGCCTCCCTCGCCGGCGAGGACGCCCACCCGCAGTCGAAGTCGTTCTTCGCCAAGGTGCGCGAGCTGTTCGGATCCGAAGAGTCGGAAGAGGAAGCGACCGGATAGCGGGCCTCCCTGCATCTTACGCCTCGATCGCGTAACCTCCTGCGCGACCGTGGCGTAAGGACTGAATGGGACCGACGGACGAAGAGCTGATGTCGGCCTACGTGGCGGGCGATGCCCGGGCGTTCGAGAAGCTCTTCGCCCGGCTGGCGCCCCGGGTGCACGCGTTCTTCCGGCGCTCTTTCCGGGACGAAGGAGTGGCCGACGATCTGCTGCAGGTGACCTTCATGAAAGTGCATCGCGCCAGGGTGCAGTACCGGCCGGACCTCAAGCTCGGTCCCTGGCTGTTCGCGGTCGCCGCCCGCGTCCGCGTCGACGAGCTGCGCCGCCGTTTTCGCCTTCCCGAGGACGCCGACGAAGACGTGATCGCGCGGGCTGATGCACAGCCGCAGCCGGATCCGCCGCTCGACACGGACGTGAAGGACGCGGTGCGTGCTGCCCTCGATGCCTTGCCGGAATCGCAGCGCACCGTCATCCACCTGCATCGGTACGAGGGAATGACCTTCGCCGAGATCGCGGCCGTCCTTTGTTCCACGCAGGGCGCGGTGAAGCTGCGCGCCTTCCGCGGTTACGAGACGCTGCGTCAGCGGCTCAAGGGGCTGCTGTGAGCGTCTGCGACGATCTGCGAGCGAACGCCGCGGGAATCGCGGCACTGCCTGAGGGCGACCCCGATCGCGAGGCCTTTTTCGCCCATGCCCGCGGGTGCTCCGGCTGCATGGAGGCGCTGCAGGAGGGAGAAAAGCTGGTCGCCGCGCTGGCGCGCGCAGAGCTGCCGCCGCCTTCATCCCGCGCGCTCCGCCGAGCATCCGCGCCGATCCTCGCCGAGCTGACCCCGTCGCGGTGGGGGCTGCGCGCCGCGGCGGCGGTGGCCGCCTTCGCCATTCCGGTCCTCTTCTCAAATCACCGCGATCTGGAAGGTTGGGCGGCCGCCTTCCTGGTCCTCGCGCTCGCCACCACGTTGAGCGCGACCGCTGGAGCGCTCCGCGCCGGCGCCTGGGTCGCGCTCGCCGCCTCCGCGGGCTTCGCCATCGCCGCGGGCGGCATCCCCGGATTTGCCGACACGGAGCCGGGGCTCGCCACGCGCGTCGGAGTCGACTGTCTCCTGCTGGAGCTGGCTGGCGGCGCGGTCGCCACCGCGCTGGTGCTGTGGAGGGCCGGGGCGACCGCCGCCTTCCCCGCTGCGACTGCGGCCGCAGGCGCCCTCGCGGCGCAGGGGGCGCTCCATCTCGCCTGCACGGCGCATGCGCAGGCGACTCATCTCTGGGTATTTCACGTCGGCGGCGTCGCGGCGGCGGCGTTCGCGGGCTGGATGCTGCAGAGGCGCGTCTACCTGAGCAGCGTCCGGAGCTGATCGTCCGGCGGCAGACGGCCTCGATCAGTGCGAGAGGATGGGAAAGCGCGGACGCTGCGGGGCCGCGCGAAGGGCGCCGAGCTGTTGCGCCGGCCCCTCCGCGCCTGCGATGCCGCCGACCAGGTCGTAGTCGCCCGCCTGCTCGATCTCGACGCGCACGATTTCGCCGGCGCTCGCCTGACCGCGGTTGACGTACACCTTGCCGTCGATCTCCGGCGCCTGTCCCATCCAGCGGCCTTCAAGGAGAAGATCTGTCTCCTCCGAGACTCCTTCGATGAGGACGTCGATGGCGCGCCCGACCAGCCGCTGCTGGTGCGCCTTGCTGATCTTGCGCTGGATGCCGAGCAGCTTCTTCTGCCGCTGCGCCTTGACGCGCTGGGGGAGCTGGCCGTCGAGAGCGAAGGACTCCGTTCCTTCCTCGCGCGAGAACTGGAAAACCCCCACCTTCTCGAAGCGCATCTCCTCGACGAAGTCGCAGAGCTCCTGGAACTGCTCCTCGGTCTCGCCCGGGAAGCCGACGATGAAGCTCGTGCGGAAGGTCAGGTCCGGCACGCGGTCGCGAAGCCTGCGTACGAGTCTGCGCACCCACGCGGAATCGCGGCCGCGCTTCATCCTGCGCAGGACCGGATCGCTGATGTGCTGCAGCGGCATGTCCAGATAGCGCGCCAGGTTGGGCTGCTTCGCCAACGCGTCGATCAGCGCGTCCTGGAAGTCGCGAGGATATGCATAATGCAGTCGAATCCAGCGCGCGGGCACGTCCGCGAGGGCCTCGAGCAGATCGTGCAACTTCGGGCGGTGGGGAAGGTCGTGACCGTACGCGGTCAGGTCCTGCGCGACCAGGTTCAGCTCCACGGCTCCTTCGGCGACGAGCCGCTGCGCCTCCGCCACGATGTCGGCGATGGGCCGGCTGCGCTGCAGGCCGCGCAGCTTGGGGATGATGCAGAAGGTGCACTTGTTGTCGCAGCCCTCGCTGATCTTCACATACGCGGTCCAGCGCGGCATGGAGTTGCGGCGCGGCGTGCGGCTGTCCGCGATGTAATCCGGGTCCGGAATGACCGCGCGATCGCGCTCGCCCTTGAGGATCTGCGCGATCCGGGGATACGCGGAGGTGCCGACGAAATAATCGACCTCGGGCATCTCCTGCTGCAGCACGTCCGCGTAGCGCTGGGTGAGGCAGCCGGCCACGACCAGCGCCTTGCACCGGCCGGTCTCCTTGAGCTGCGCGTGCTCGAGGATGGCGTCGATCGACTCCTGCTTTGCTTCTCCGATGAAGGCGCAGGAGTTGATCAGGATCACCTCCGCCTCGCGGGCGTCGTCGACCAGCTGGTATCCCTCGTCCAGCAGGCTGCCGAGCATGACTTCGCTGTCCACCCGGTTCTTCGGGCAGCCGAGCGAGAGCAGGTACAGCGAAGGCTGTGCTGGAAGGGCGGTCTTGTTCATCGGTGCTGCAAAGGGCCCGTATAACAGACCGCGCCCCGGAATCCAGCCCGCGCGTGTGCGCCTTTCGGCTACAGCGTACCGGGCTCGCCTGCCGAAGCTATCGTATTTCGCGGCCGCGGCGCCCTTCGACGGATCGTCGGCCGGAACCGTCAGTCCCGAAAATTCTCGAATCCCAGATCCACCTTCAACTCGTCCTGCTTGCCGCGCACCATCTGGATCACTGCCTGCAGATCGTCGCGGCTCTTGCCGGAGACGCGGACGGCGTCGCCCTGGATCGATCCCTGGACCTTGAGCTTGCTGTCCTTGATCGCCTTGACGATCGCCTTCGCTTTCTCCGTCTCGATCCCCTGCACGAAGCTGAGCACCTGCGAGACGTGCTTTCCGCTCTGCTCGAGGGCTCCGTACTTGAGCCCGCGCAGCGGGACGCCGCGCTTGGCCATCTTCTCCACCAACACCGCGCGCGCGGCCTCCAGGCGCTGCTCCGTGGTGCTGCGGATCTTCAGCCCCTTCTCCGGCGCGGCGATCTTCTCCAGCGACGTCTCCGTCCCCTTGAAGTCGTACCGTTGATCGATCTCCTTGCGGGCTTGCTGGAACGCGTTGTCGACTTCCTGCTCGTTCACCTTGCTGACGATGTCGAAGCTCGGCATGTCACATCTCCAGGACGACCGGCAGCACCATCGGCCGTTTCTCCAGGCCCTTCCTCCAGACGGAGCGCACGGCTCGGCGGAGGGCCTCTTCCACCATTCCGTGATCGGTGCGCTGGGCGGGAGCGAGCTCGGCGAGCGCGTCGAGCGCCGCCTGGCGCGCCTGCGCCAGCCGCGATTCGTCGAGGCCGGCGACGCCTTTTCCCAAGAGCTCCGGCCCGCGCACAACCTCGCCGCTCTTGTGATCCAGGACGCAGAGGCAGACCAGCATGCCGGTCTCGGCGAGAAGCTGGCGGTCCCGCAGCGCGACCTCGCCGACGTCGGCGAAACCGCCCCGCGCGTCGAGGTACAGCCGGCCCGCGGACACCGCGTTCGGGACCACCGCGACGATCTCGTCCTTGCGCAGCTCCACCGCGTCGCCATCCTCCGCGATCACGCAGGCCAGGGGGCTCACGCCCGCCGCCTCCGCGGTGCGCGCGTGCGCTGCGAGCATGCGGTACTCGCCGTGGATGGGGACGAAGCTGCGCGGACGCACCAGGTCGATCATCATCCGCTGCTCGCCCTGGCAGGCATGACCGCTCGTGTGTACCAGCTCGGTCGAGCCCGTGCTGCTGGACATGACCCGGCATCCCCGTCGCATCAGATGGTCGATGATGTTGCCGAGGGTGCGGTCGTTGCCGGGGATCACGCGGCTGGAGAGGATCACCAGATCGTTCTTTTCCAGGTGCACCGTCGGATGCTCGCCGAGCGCCAGCCGGGCCAGCGCGCTGCGGGGCTCCCCCTGCGCCCCGGTGCAGAGGATCACCAACTCTCGCCCCGGGAAGTGGCCGGCGGCCTCGGGATCGACGAACGAGTCGGGCGGGCAGCGGATGTATCCGAGGTCGAGCGCCAGCCGGACGTTGGTCTGCATCGAGCGGCCGAGCAGGACGATCTTGCGGTTCTGCGCCAGCGCCGCCCGGACGACGCTCTGCGCGCGGTGGATGTTCGAGCCGAACATCGCCACCACGATGCGGCCCTTGGCCATCGGCCCCGCGAAGATGCGCATCAGCGACTCGCCCACCTCGCGCTCGCTGGCCGTGGTGCCCTCGCGCTCGGCGTTGGTGGAATCGGAGAGCAGGCAGGCCACGCCGGTCTCGCCCAGCTCGGCGAAGCGCCGCACGTCCAGGAGCTTTCCGTCCACGGGACTCCAGTCGACCTTGAAATCGCCGGTGTGGATCACCAGGCCCGCCTCGGTGAGCAGGGCGTATCCGACCGCGTCTGGCACGCTGTGCGTGACCTGGAGGGGCTCGAAATCGATGTGGTTGCCGACCATGCCCATGGTGCGCGGCTCGACCGCATGCAGATCGGCGGCGATCCCCTGCTCGGCGAGCTTCTCCTTCACCACCGCCAGCGTGAACCGGGTGCCGCAGACCGTCGCTTCCGGGAATTCGCGCAACAGGTAGTGCAGCGCCCCGACGTGGTCCTCGTGCGCGTGCGTGAGCAGGATGGCATCGACCTTTCCCGCCGCCCTGAGGTACGCGAGGTCCGGAGCGATCACCTCGACGCCGAGCGCCTGCTCCGCGTTCGGGAACATCAGACCGCAATCGATCACCACCCGGTCGCCGCCCGACTCCACCACCATGCAGTTCATCCCGACCTCGCCGAGGCCGCCGAGCGGGATGATGCGGACCGGAGCGGGCGTGGATGGCACGGCGGGCATGGTAACGTTTTCGGGTTATGACTTCCTGCCCGTGTCCGATCCGCTCGCCAAGGTCCTGAACCCGCCGCAGCTCGAAGCCGTGCGCCACGGCGAAGGGCCCCTGCTCATCCTGGCGGGCGCCGGCTCCGGCAAGACGCGCGTGCTCACGCACCGCATCGCGTATTTGATGCGGGAACGCCTCGCGCGCGCCCCGGAGATCCTCGCGGTCACTTTTACCAACAAGGCGGCGGGAGAGCTCCGGGAGCGCGTGGAGAAGCTGGTCGGGCCGGACTCGCAGCGCCTCTGGGTGGCGACCTTTCACGCCGCGGGAGCGCGAATCCTGCGCCGCGAGGCCGAGGCGCTCGGGCTCACGCGGAGCTTCGCCATCTACGATGACGCGGACCAGCTGGCGGAGGCGAAGCGAGCCACCAGCGATCTGGGATTCGACGTCGGGACCGCGCGCCAGCACCTCTCCCGCATCGATCGCTGGAAGAACGCCGGCCTGCTTCCGGCGGACGTCCGGGTCGCCGAGTACGATGTGCCCGGCAGGACCGCGCTCAAGGTCTACCAGCGGTATCAATCCGCCCTGCAGGCCTCGAACGCGGTCGACTTCGGGGACCTGATCGTCAGGGTCGCCGAGCTCTTCCACAAGCGCCCGGATATCTTGAACACGTACGCAGGGCGGTTCCGGCACATCCTGGTGGATGAGTTCCAGGACACCAATCCGGCCCAATACCACCTGCTCCGCCTGCTCGCCTCCGTGCACGGAAATCTCTGCGTCGTGGGCGACGACGACCAGTCCATCTACCGCTGGCGCGGGGCCGAGGTGGACAACATCCTCGATTTCCCCAAGCACTTCAAAGGCACCAAGGTGGTGCGGCTCGAGCAGAACTACCGCAGCTCGGGCCGCATCCTCGCCGCGGCGCACGCGATCATCGAGAAGAACGAGCGGAGGGCGGAGAAGAAGCTTTGGACGGCGGCCGGGGAGGGCGAGAAGGTGCGCGTATTCGTTGCCGAGGACGAGCGCGCCGAGGGCGGGCGGGTCGCCTCCGACCTCTACGCGGAGAACGCGCGCGGAACGTCGTATGCGGAGATGGCGGTCTTCTACCGCGCGAACGCCCAGTCGCGCGCGCTGGAAGACGCGCTGCGCGCGCGGCGCATCCCCTACCGGGTAGTGCGCGGGCGGTCGTTCTACGATCGGGCCGAAGTGAAGGACATCGCGGCATACCTGCGGCTCTGCATCAACCCGCGCTCCGACGGCGATCTGCTGCGCGTGATCAACACCCCGCCGCGAGGGATCGGCGATACCACCGTCGAGCACCTGCGGGCCTCCGCGAACCGGCAGGGGCTCTCGCTCTGGGAGGCGTTGAGCTCGGACGATCCGGAGATGCCGGCGAATGCGCGGACGAAGATCGCGCCGTTCAAGGCGCTGATCGAGAAACTGCGCGCGGGCGTGGCGGCGGATGACGGAGCCGCCAAAGCCATCGAGCGCGTGATCGCGGAGACCGGGTACGCGGATCGTCTGCGCCTCGAGGGGGAGGAGGGCGAAGAGCGCCTCGAGAACCTCCTCGAGTTGGTGGGTGCCGCGCGCGAATTCGACCGCGCGTGGGCGGGCGACACGGCCGCTCCGGCAGACACGACGCCAAGCGAAGCGCCGAGCTTGGAACCCAAACCCGTGGTCCCGAATCCGCTGACGCAAACCCGGGCCCAGTACCTCCGGGCCGTCCGTTCGGCCCCGGGGTCGCTGGGAAGCCCGCAGGCGTCAGACCATCCACCCGGCGACCGGCCCGACGCCCTCGCGGCGCTGGCGGCGGCCGCTCCGGACGACGAGGACGGGCGCGCAGATACCCCGCTGCTCGGATTCCTCGAGCAGCTCGCGCTCGTCGGTGACGCCGACGCCGCTGGCGGCGGAGATCGGGTCTCGCTGATGACGCTCCATGCCGCGAAGGGCCTGGAGTTCGACGCGGTCTGGATGACCGGGCTCGAGGAACGGGTCTTTCCCTCCTCCCGTTCGCTGGGGCAGACCGGTCCACTGGCGTCCGGCGAGGAGGATCCCGCGGAGATGGCCGAGGAGCGGCGGCTCTGCTACGTGGGAATGACGCGGGCGCGCAAGCGGCTGACGCTCTCGCTCGCGCGCTGCCGGTCGCTGTTCGGCGAGCTCCGGTACAACCTTCCCTCCCGCTTCGTGAGCGAGCTGCCGCCCGACCTGACCGACGGCCTGGCCGCGCTGGACCGCCTTTCGCCCATGCAGGAACGGGCGCGCAAGGACGTGTTCTACGACGAGTTCGACCAGCGGCCCCGATACGGCGAGCAGGGGCCGCTCCCCGCGCGCAACAAGATGCGGGAATCGCGGTACGACCCGGCCTCGAAACCGGTGGTGAAGCAGGCGGCCCCGGGCGTGGGCGGTCTGGGGCTCGGGGCGCGCGTGAAGCATCCGAGCTTCGGGATCGGGACCGTCGAGGATGCCGACGGCGAAGGGCTCACCCGCAAGCTGGTGGTCCGGTTCGGTCCGGGGGTCGGCCTGAAGAAGGTGCTCGCCCGGTTCATCGATCCGGCGTGATGAATAGCGCCTGAGCCGCCTTCGCCGCGGCCGGCGCTACCACATGCGCGGCGGCAGCAGGTAGTCGACGAACAGCCCGAGGGCGACCTGGACCAACCCCGCGGCGAAAGCCTGCCCGAATCCGATGTCGTACGCGATGGTGTACACGAGAAACCACGCCACCAGCGCGATGATCCCGGGCACCAACAGAAACCAGAACCAGGCGAACGGCGTCACCAGCACCGCGACGAGGACCGTGACGAGCAGCGCGCGAGGCAGCGTGTTCTTCGGGTTTCCCTTCGACACCGCCGCCACCGACACCATCACCACCAGTGCGTGGATCAACCACGAGGACAGCTTTAGCGCGAGCCAGGTCATGGCGGGAAGATAGCGTGATCCGGCCCTGCAGATGCGTTAGATCCGTGGGAAGATGATCCCCGACGTCACCGTCACGGACGAGCTGCTCCACGCCCTCCCGAAGACCGACCTGCACTGCCATCTCGACGGGTCGCTGCGGCTGCGCACCATGCTCGAGCTGGCCGAGCAGCAGGGCATCCGGCTTCCCGCCGACAGCGAGGACGGGCTCGCGAAGTCGATGAAGATCGGCGAGCGGCATGGCAGCCTCGAGGAGTACTTGAAAGGCTTCGACATCACCCTCAGCGTCCTGCAGACGGAGGAGGCGCTCTATCGCGCTGCCTACGAGCTGGCCATCGACGCTGCTGCGGAGAACTGCAAGCTGATCGAGGTGCGCTACGCGCCGGTGCTGCATCTGCAGAAAGGCCTGAAACCGACCGTGGTGGTCGAAGCGGTCCTCGAGGGCCTGCGCGCCGCGACGAGGGAGACGGGCATCCTCGCGGGGGTGCTGGTCTGCGGCATCCGCAACATGAGCCCGGATACCTCGCTGCGCCTCGCCGAGCTCTCCGTCGCGTACAAGAACCGCGGGGTGCTCGGTTTCGACCTGGCCGGCGCCGAGCACGGAAATCCCGCCAAGGACCACCAGGAAGCGTTTCAGCTCATCCTGAACAACAACATCAACTGCACCGTCCACGCCGGCGAGGCCTACGGCCCGCCCTCCATCGCCCAGGCGCTGCACTACTGTGGCGCGCACCGCATCGGCCACGGCGTGCGGCTGCGCGAGGACGGCGATCTGCTCAATTACGTCAACGACCACCGCATCCCGATCGAGTGCTGCCCCTCCAGCAACGTCCAGACCGGCGCCGTCGCGGACATGGCATCGCACCCGTTCAAGTTCTACCTGCGACATCCGCAACATCCTGGTGGCCGGCTTCAAGAGCGCGTTCCTCACCTTCCACGATCGCGCCCAGCTCGTGCGCAAGGCCCAGAACGAGATGGACGAGATCATCCGGCAGTTCGCGGATCGGAACGGGGTGCCGAAGAAGAGCCCGGCCGCGAAACCGGAGCCCTCGAAGCCCGCAGTACCCAAGCGGGCCTCCGGAAGCTGAACAGCCGGGCGCGCCGCCATTGCGGCATTTCGCGCGGGGGTCTACCGTCGCGCCATGCCCGTCGGAAAAACCCTCGCCATGATCCTCGCCGGCGGCGAAGGCCGCCGCCTCGCTCCCCTCACCCAGGAACGGTCCAAGCCGGCCGTCACTTTCGGGGGCCGATACCGCATCATCGACTTCGTCCTCTCGAACTTCGCCAACTCCGGCGTGCTGCGCATGAAGGTGCTCACGCAGTACAAGTCGGAGTCGCTGAACACCCACATCTCCCGCGGCTGGCGGCTCAGCTCGATGCTGGGGCAGTTCGTGGAGAGCGTCCCCGCGCAGCAGCGCACCGGGCCCGAGTGGTACAAAGGCTCGGCGGACGCCATCTACCAGAACCTGAACCTCGTCACCGACGAGGAGCCGGATCACGTCTTCGTCTTCGGCGCGGACCACATCTACCGCATGGACGTGCGCCAGATGCTCGAGTTCCACGTCGCGAAGAAGGCGGACTGCACGGTCGCCGCCATCCCCATGCCGATCGAGGAAGCGAGCTCGTTCGGTGTCATCACCGCGGACGAGCACGGGCGGATGATCGATTTCCAGGAGAAGCCGAAGAAACCGAAGCCGATGAGCGGCAATCCGCGCGCCGCCCTGGTCTCGATGGGCAACTACCTCTTCACCACCGAGGCGCTGGTGCGAGAGATCGTGCAGGACGCCGGCCGCGACTCGGCGCACGATTTCGGCAAGTCGATCATCACCGAGATGCACAAGCGCACCGAGGTGGCCGTGTACGACTTCGCCACCAACAAGGTGCCCGGACAGTTACCGGCGGAGGTGGGCTACTGGCGCGACGTCGGCGATCTCGACACGTACTACGACTGCAACATGGACCTCGTCGCCGTCGATCCCAAGCTCTCCCTCTACAATGCTCTCTGGCCCATCTACACCGCCCCGGCCCACACCGCCGCTCCGGCGAAGTTCGTCTTCGCGAACGAGGAGGAGCAGCGCGTGGGCAGCGCCACCGACTCGCTGGTGTCGGAGGGCTGCATCATCTCCGGCGGCCGCGTCGATCGCTCGGTGCTCTCTCCGAACGTGCGCGTGAACTCCTACGCCCACGTGCAGGAGAGCATCCTCTTCGAGCGCGTGCGGGTCGGCCGGCACGCGCGCATCCGCCGCGCCATCATCGACAAGAACGTCGACATCCCCGCGGGACTGCACATCGGCTACGATCCCGAGGAGGACAAGCGGCGGTTCTACGTCAGCCCGAAGGGGATCGTGGTCGTCCCCAAAGGGATGCGGCTTTCGGGCTGATCGAGGCCTTCTTGACGCGCGTCGTCCTCCTCTGGCACCTGCACCAGCCCGAATACCGCGACCCGGTCTCCGGCCAGCCGATCCTTCCCTGGGTCCGGCTGCACGCGACCCGCGCCTACAACGACATGGCCGCGGCCTTGGAGCGGAACGAGCGGGCCCGGGCCGTCGCGAACTGGGCACCCTCGCTGCTGCTGCAACTGGAGGCGTACGCTTCGGGGTCCGCCGTCGACAGCGACGAGCAGATCGCCCGCAAGCCGGTGGACTCGCTCACCGCCGCCGAGCGTGCCCACGTCTTGCGACAGGACTTCTCCGTCGATTGGGACGTCTGGCTCAAACCGGTGCCCCGGTACCGCGAGCTGCTGGCGAAGCGCGGCACCGAGATGGCCAGGGTCGATCTGCTGCGCGCCCAGGAAGGATTCTCCACGCACGAGCTGATCGACCTGCAGGTCCACTTCATTCTCGCCTGGATGGGCTTTGCGGCTCGCCGCGAGCACAAGCTGGTCGCCGAGCTCGCGCGCAAGGAGCGGGGGTTCACCGAGGCCGAGAAGACGCAGCTCCTCGACGTCTCGAGGAAGATCGCCGCCGGCATCGTCCCGCGCTGGAGAGCGCTCGCCCAGCGCGGCTCCGTCGAGATCACCTGCTCGCCGATGTTCCACCCCATCTTGCCGCTGCTGGTGGACAGCGATTCGGCGCGCCGGGCCATGCCGGACGCGGCGCTTCCGCCGCGGTTCCACTTTCCGGAGGATGCGCGCGAGCAGATCCGGCGGGGGCTTTCTCGCGCCGAGCGCGACTTCGGCGCCCGCCCCACGGGGATGTGGCCGAGCGAAGGAGCGGTCTCCCCGGAGGTACTGCAGATCCTCGCCTCCGAGGGCGTTCGCTGGTGTGCGACCGACCAGGGGAACCTCGAGCGGAGCCAGCTGGAGAAGCCCGGGGAAAAGCCGCTGCATCACAAACCCTGGATGTGCGGCGAAGTGGCGGTGTTCTTCCGCGATCGCGAGCTGAGCGACCGGGTGGGATTCCGGTACGCGAAGATGGAGGCGCACGAGGCCGCCAACGACCTGCGCGCCCGCATTGCGGCTGCGGAGAAGGACGCGATCGTCACCATCGCCCTCGATGGCGAGAACCCCTGGGAACACTATCCCAGCTCCGGCGAGCCGTTCCTCGACGCGCTGTACGGTTCATTCGATGACAAGCTGATCGCCGTGCTGCCGCGCGAGGAGATCGCGGCCCGGCCGCCCGGGGGCCGGATCGCGAAGATCCATTCCGGCAGCTGGATCGATTCCAACTTCCGCGTCTGGATCGGCCATCCGGAGGACAACCAGGCCTGGACGCTGCTGGGGCAGGCGCGGACGGCGCTCGAGCGGGCACGGCCGGAGCGGCCGCCCGAGGTCTTCGAGAAGGCGTACGAGGCGGTGCTCGCGGCGGAGGGAAGCGATTGGTTCTGGTGGTACGGCGACGATTTCACCACCGAGAACGCGCCGGAGTTCGACGCGCTCTTCCGCCGCAACGTGGAGCAAGTCTTCCGACACATCGGTATGACGCCTCCGGAACGCCTGGCCCGCCCGATCATCGCGCCGTACAAGGACAAGTCGCAGGCGGCGGCGATCTCCCTGCCGCCGCGCCGCCTCATCCACCCGCTGATCGACGGGTACTCGCGCAGCTACTTCGAGTGGAATGGGGCGGGCTTCTACCGGCCCGGGAGCGCCGCCGGCAGCTCGATGTACCAGGGCGGCGAAGCGTTCTCGCAGCTCTGGTATGGCTTCTCGCTCGCCGACCTGTACGTGCGGCTGGACCCCAAACACGGAGCGGACATCTCGGGTGAGCTGCGGATCCTGCTCACGCGCGGCAAGGACGAACGCACGTTGCGCATGGCGGTTGACCCGGCCGGCGCCGAAACGGCGGTCCTCGACGAGCGGGGAGCAAAGTGCGGCTCCGGGCGAGCGGGAGACATCGTGGAGCTCGCGGTGGCGGTGAGCGCTCTCGGGCTGTCCGCTGGAGAGCGCGCAGGCATGCTGCTGCGGCTGCTGCGCAACGGAGTCGAAGTGGACCGGTTTCCTCGGTACGGCGAGCTGGAGCTGACGGTGCCGGACCAGAGTTTCGAGCCGGCGCACTGGCACGTCTGAGGTCTTTTTTCTAGTCGCGCCCGTGGTAAAGCGGCTTACCGATTACGCCTGAGCGCAAATCGTGCATGCACCGGTTATGGAATCTGTTCTAGATTGCGCCTCACGTGCCCCAGCTTCGTCGAGATCCGGTCGTGGGCCGATGGGTGGTCATTGCTCCCGAACGGGCCGAGCGCCCGAGCGCTTTTCTGCGCCCGACGCCGGAGAGCGACGGCGGGGTTTGCCCGTTCTGTCCCGGGAACGAGGCGATGACGCCGCCGGACGTCTTGTCGCGGCGGGAGAAGGGCGAATGGTCGCTGCGCGTGGTTCCCAACCGGTATCCGGCGCTTCGCACCGAGATCCAGCTCGTGCGCGAGGGGCTGGGCCTCTTCGACAGCATGGCGGGTGTGGGCGCGCACGAGGTGGTGATCGAGACTCGCGACCACCGCAAAACGCTCGCGGATCAATCCGTCGATCAAATCGAAAGCGTGCTGCGGGCCTGGCAGGAGCGGATGGCTGACCTTTCCCGCGACGGGCGCCTCAAGTCCCTGATCGCCTTCAAGAACCAGGGTGTTTCCGCGGGGGCCACGCTCTCGCACGCCCATTCGCAGCTGATCGCGCTCCCCTTCGTGCCGGACACGTTGGAGACGGAGCTACAAGCGGCGCGCCGGCACTTCGACGAGAAGGAACGCTGCATCTGGTGCGACATCGTCGCGCAGGAGGTCCGGGAGAAGGAGCGCATCGTGCTCGAGTCCGAGGACGTCGTGGCGCTTTCTCCGTGGGCAGCGCGCAGCCCCTTCGAGCTCTGGATCCTGCCCCGGGGGCACCGGTCGTCGTTCGAGTCGGCCACTGGACAAGAGCTGCGCGGGATCGGCGACGCGCTGCGGACGATCTTGCGAAAGGTCGACGTGGCCTTGGAAAAGCCCGCCTTCAACCTCTTCCTGCACACCATGCCGCTGCGCATGCCCGAGAACGACTTCTATCACTGGCATCTCGACGTGAAGCCGGTGCTCTCGCAGCAGGCCGGGTTCGAATGGGCGAGCGGGTGCTACATCAATCCCACGCCACCGGAGGAGGCCGCGAGCTTCCTCCGGCAGACGGAGGTCTTTCCGTGAAGCTCCTCTTCGTCGCGTCGGAAGCGGCGCCGTACGTCAAGACCGGCGGGCTGGGCGACGTCATCGGCGCCCTCCCGCGAGCCTTGGCGGGCCGCGGCCACGACGTCCTGGTGATCTTGCCCCGCTATGCGTCGATGGACGCCCAGCAGTTCGGGTTGCGCGATACCGGCCGCCGCGTGGAAGTGCAGTTTCCGAATCTGAACGCGGGAGCGCACATCCACGTGCACGCTCCGGCCGAGCGGCTGCGCTACCTCTTCCTGCAAAACCCCTGGTACGACCGCCGGGAGCTGTACGGCGAGAACGGCAAGGACTACCGCGACAATCACAAGCGCTTCGCTCTGCTCTGCGCCGGTTCGCTGGAGGCCGCCCGCCAGTGGAACTTCATCCCTGACGCCATCCATGCCCACGATTGGCAAGGCGCGCTGGTGCCCTTGATCGTCAAGCGCGGCTGGGCCGGGCGGCCCTCCCCCATCCGCGCGCGATGCGTCTTCACCATCCACAACCTGGCGTACCAGGGAGTGTTCCCGCGCGAGGCGATGAGCGAGCTGGATCTTCCGGTAGATCTCTTCAACCCCGACGCGATGGAGTTCTACGGAAAGCTGAATCTGATGAAGGCCGGTCTGGTCTTTGCCGAGAAGCTGACCACCGTGTCGCCGACCTATGCCCGCGAGATCGTCGAGAGCAAGGAGACCGGAGCCGGGCTCGAGGGACTGCTGCAGCACCGGCAGGCGGATTTGACCGGGATCATGAACGGCGTCGACTACGAGCGCTGGAGCCCGGACCGGGATCCGCTGCTCCCGCAGCGGTATTCGGCGCAGGACCTCTCGGGAAAGGCGGTCTGCAAAGCGGCGCTGCAGCAGGAGGTCGGTCTCGATCAGGAGCCGGGGACGATGCTGTGCGCGACCATCGGCCGGCTGGTGCACCAGAAGGGGTACGACGTCCTCGCGGAGGCGGTGCCGAGCATGATGGAGAGGAAGGTCCAGCTCGTGCACCTCGGCACCGGTGACGCCGCGCTGGAAGAGCAATTCGCCGCGCTTGCCACCCGCTATCCCGGCCGGGTATCGGCGCAGCTCCGCTTCGACGACGGGCTGGCCCACAGGATCGAGGCGGGCGCCGACGTGTTCGTCATTCCCTCGCGGTTCGAGCCATGCGGGCTGAACCAGCTCTACTCGCTGCGCTACGGGACGCTTCCGCTGGTCCACGCGGTCGGAGGGCTCAACGACAGCATCTCCGAGGGGCCGCAGGGGTGGGGCTTCCGCTTCCAGCAAGAGACGCCGGCTGCCCTGCTGGAGGCGCTCGATCGGGCGCTCGTGCTCTGGCGCGACAAGCGCGCCTGGCGCGCCGCGCAAGAGCGGGCGATGGCGCGGGACCACTCCTGGGACCGCGCGGCCGGGCAGTACGAGGCGCTGTACCGCCCCTAGAGCGCTTGCGTCGCGCCGCTCCCGGCAATAGACTCGCCTTTGACATTGAGATTCATTCTCAATTTCATCAGCCGATGATCCTCTGCATCTGTCAGTCCGTGACCGACCGCGAGATCGACGCCGCCATCCGCAACGGAGCGCAATCCCTCGCGGACGTCTCCCGCGCTTGCGGAGCGGGCGGCGACTGCGGATGCTGCAGGGGATCGATCGAGCAGCGCATCGAGCGCGACTGCGGGAGCAATCGTGCCGATTGCTCCCGGCGCGAGCCTGAGCTAGCTTCCGCCGCGCTCTGAGCCGGAGGGGGCATGAAGGGCGACAAGCAGGTCATCACGCTGCTCAATGACGTGCTCACGGCCGAGCTGACCGCGGTCAACCAGTACTTCCTCCACGCCCGCCTCTGCCACCACTGGGGCTACGAGCGCCTCTACGAGCGGGTGCGCAAGGAGAGCATCGGGGAGATGAAGCACGCCGACGAGCTGATCGAGCGCATCCTCTACCTCGAGGGCATGCCGAACGTGCAGAGGTACGGCAAGGTCGACGTGGGCCAGACCGTCCCCGAGCAGTTCCAACTCGACCTTCAGGTCGAGTACGACGCCGTGAAGCGGCTCAACGAGGGGATCGAAGCCTGCCGCACCGCCAGCGACAATGGCACCCGCACCCTTCTCGAGCGCATCCTCCACGAGGAAGAAGCACACGTCGACTGGCTGGAGACGCAGCAGGAGACGATCAAGCAGGTCGGGACCGAAAGCTACCTCTCCGAGCAGCTCAAGTAGGCCCTGTCTGAAGACCTAGAACGCGTCTCATAAGATGTACAGCCTAAGAGCAATAGTCGCTAAGCCGTCTTCGGCGGCCGCGGCTAGACGCGGGTTTCCTTCGGGAGCTGGGAGAGAAACTCCTCGACCAGCTGCTTCTGCTTGCCTTCGTCGAGGTTCATCTGCACCAGCCGGCTCGCGGCTTCGATGGCGAGGTCGACGGTCTGCGACCGCAGCTCGGCGAGCGCCTGCCGCTTCTCCTCGGTGATGGTCTTGCGCGCCGCCTGGAGCAGGTCCTCGCTCTCCTTCTTCGCCTGCGCCATCAACTCCGCCTTCGCCGCGGCGACCTCCTGCTGGTTCCTGCGGATCAACTCCGCCGATTCCGCCCGCGCCCTCTCCAGCGCCGCCCTCATCTCTGCGGAAGCAGCCTCCGCGGCGGCCCGCTCCTTCTTCGCCGACTCGATCGCGTCGGCGATGCTCCGCTCGCGCGTCTCC
>VBKQ01000476.1 GCA_005879505.1 Deltaproteobacteria bacterium | reverse complement strand
GGCCCATCGTCGCCTGGGACGACGAGCGGTTCCTCTTCGCCGCCAACCCCAACGTCGGGTTTCCGCTCTCGTTCGATCCGGCCGCGATGGCAAAGCTGAAGCTCGGCCCCATCGCTCTCGGGGTCGAGTACTACGCCTCCCTCGCCGACCGCGAGCACTATCTCTTCCAGGCCGTCGACTTGCTCGCGCTCAAAGACGTCGAGGTGAACGCGGCCGTGGGCGAAGGGCTGACCTCGAGCAGCCGGTCCCTGATCTTCAAGATGATCCTGGGCTACGCCTTCTGAGGTCAGTCGCGGCCGCCGAAGGCGGCTTAAGCGACTGTTGCTTTTAGACTGTATCGTGTTTGCGGTTATTGAGGATCTTCAGGAACGAGCGCCCGCGCAACTCGTCGATGCTCAGGCCCGTGGCGAGCGCCTCCTGTTCGGTCAGCGCGCCGCAGTTGACGCCCCGGAGGAAGAAGTTGAGCAACCCCTGGCCCGTGGCTGCGTCGTCGAAGGTGTCGCCATGCAGCGTCGCCTGCGCGGCCTTGTTGATGAAGTTCTTCAGCCGATCGCTGGTCGCGGGCAAGCTCTTGAGGAAGAAGGCGTACACGGTGCCGTAGCGGCTGGGGAGCTGGGCGGGGTGCAGGTCCCATCCCTGGTAGAAGCCGTTCGCGAGCGAGTGGCGAACGTCGTCCGCATGTAGCCGCCAGGCGGCGTGCACCGCGCGCGCGTTCTCCCGCTTCTGCTCCTCGCTCAGCGAGTCACCCTTGTGCGGCGCGACCGGCATGGTCGTCGTCGCTCCATCCGAAAGAAACATGCCGGTGCCCGCGTAGGCGACCTTCATCATGTGCTTGGCGAAGTCGCAGGCCGGGTGGCGCATGGCCTGATATGCCGCCGTGATGTCGCAGGACGCCGTGTAATCGTAGGTCCCGAAGTGGGCGCCCGTCATGCGCCCTTTGGCCGCGTCGAGGAGCTTCGGCAGCATGGAGGTGCCGTCGTGATCGAGGATCGACTGCGTGGTCTCGACCATGCACTCGACCTTGAGCGCGCCCTTGGAAAGCCCGAGCTTCGGCTCCAGCGACTCGAAGGCGGCAACCAGTGCCGAGACCTGCTCCGGCGCGGTGATCTTCGGCAGCGTGACGAAGAAGCCGGGCGGGAGCTTGCTGCCCAGATTCGTCAGGAAGATGTCGAGCGTGCGCAGCGCCCTCGCCGCGAGCTCGCCGCTCAGCGACTTGATCCGGATCCCGATGAAGGGGCTGAGCGTGCCGGTCTTCACCCCCTTGGCGCATTCCTGAGCGGCCTGGGCGGCGTGGCCGTCCTCCTCGGCGTCGCCGCGGATTCCGTAGCCGTCCTCGAAATCGATGCGGAAGTCCTCCACCGCTTCGCGCTTCAGCTTCTCCTGGACCCGCGCGTAGACGACCTCGGCGACGCCGGGATCGATCCCGATCGCCTCCGCGAAGGTGGTGGCGGTCGGCGCGTATTGCGAGAGCGCCTTGAGCGCGAGGTCTCCGAGCTTCTTCGTGGTGTCGCTCTTGAACAGGTGCGCGCCACCGTAGACGGTGTGCACGGGCTGGCGAGTCCCGGACTCGCCAGGATAGTGGCGCGCGAACGCATCCTGTTGCGCCTTCAGGCGCGCGCCGATCTCGCGGAGGGTCTGCTCGGAGAGGGTGGTCTGAGGCATGGCCCCTGTTTATCAACTCTGCCGCAGCGCGGCATCCCCCTCGGGAGACGCTCTGGCGTGCGACGGACGGTTCCATGGCCGTTCCAAGCGGCGTTCAGCGGCCAATCCCGCGCACGAGGTATTTGCAAGGTGCCCAGGTTTGCCCGGTCAGGGCCGCTCCTCTTCGGCCTCATGCAGGCAGAAGCGGATTCCATTCTCGGAGCACGCAGGCGGAAGGGCGGAGGCGCGGAAAGCGTCCGAATCGACGGGCGCAACGCCTTGCACGGACGACGCGCGCAAACGCACGTCGCCGGCAGCCTGCACTGATTGCCATTCCTCCGCGGACAGCCGGAGCACGGTCGACCAAAGCCACGCATCGCCGGCGCGGCCCCTTACGCGGGTCTCGAAATCGAGCCCCCGATCGTCTATGGCCGCTCCGGGGTCACACGCTTTCGCCCAGGGAGAGTCGAGCGCAGGTTGGGTGTTGCATGGACGCACGGTCTCGCCATTGTCGGCGCGCACCAGTGACAACCAGGGCCCGGTCGAGATCGGAACGCGAGCCGGCGAGCCATCCGACCACCAGAAGCAGAGCTCCATGCGCCCTGGACGCGGGAGATGGCAAAGCCCACGCTGCCTGCGGGGTTCCTCGAGCGACGGCAGCAGCGGCGACGATTCCGCGCGGGGAAAGCGCACGCGCTCGGGACCGAGCTCGTATGGGAACGCGACGGCTTCTCCGATCTTCGGCCCTCGTCCGAGCTCGGCGTCGATGTTCTCCCCCTCCATCGAACGGGCGAGGAGGGAGAAGCGATCCTCGAAGTACTCCGCGCTCGCGGGCCCGTAGAGCGTGGACGCTCCTTCGTAGGCCTGGACCGCGTATTCGCGGCGCGTCGTGAGATACTGGAAATAAGCGTTCGCCAGACCGACGACGGCAGCGTGCGCAGGTCGTCCGTCTTCGGCATGAACGGTCGCGAGCACCCGCGCGTTGATCGCGGCACCCGCCTGGACCGTCGGCTCGCCGGGTACGAAGGAGAGCCAGGTATCGTCCACGCGCAGGAGCGCGAATGGCGCATGCGTTGGATATTTCGTGGGGCTGGTGCCGACCAGCAGGCCCTGCAACGGCCCGAGAAGCCGCTTCTTGGGCGCGTGGCAGTCGTCACGCCGCGCGTCTACGTCCGAACCGCGTTCCATCAGCGCGTCGAGGGTGACGGGGTGATCGGTCGCGCCATGACCCGAGGCCGCCCCGAGCTCGGCCCTGGGACACAGGCGACTCGCCTTGGACGCTGCCGCGCTGGGAGAAAGGAGGGGGGCGCCGGGCAGATACGCCTCGAGGTAGCGGCTGTCCACGACCAGGCTGGAACGGAATCCCGCGTCGGAGGGGCGTCGCGTGGCATGCGCGCGCATGAGGGCAGGATCGCGCGCATAGGTCTCCCACGCTCGCTCGGCGAGGGTGCGGCCGACA